>JBBIJG010000504.1:0-3030 GCA_037446095.1 Caldilineae bacterium | reverse complement strand
AACGCATTCCCCCTCGCTTCAGCCTGGACCCGACCAGGTTCTTGCAGGCACTCTCCACAGGACCACTTCCCAAGGGATAGCCCCCCTCTCGGTAAAGAGGATACCGCATCCGTCCTGCCTGGTTGGTGAAATACACCAGAGCTTGACGAATTGTCTCCTTGGCTTCAGAACGACGTGGTTTCAAGCTCTTGAGTGGGCAGTGAATACCTAAAAGCTCTCCATCCCACAACTGAGTCAACCTTCCCTCTACCCACTACCTCGCCTTTTCTGTCCCCTGACCATACATTGCTTGCCCAACCACCTAAAGCCTCTCCTCCGCATGGTACCAGTCCACGATTTGAGTGGCGTAGGGATATCGCCTCATGTCCCTTAGCAATTAAACCAATTTGTGCTATAATTGTGAACCGAGAGCAGCGGAGAGGAGGTTCACAATGGGTCGCAAGAAACAGCTTGACACCAGCATGTACTTTTGCCCCTGAGTGCTCCAATCACAACAAGGTAGGGCCAGATAACCAAATCATCAGCGCAGGTTGTTACGGCAAGCATCGGACCCAACTCCTGCGAAAGTCTGTCACCGGACTTTCTCGGAGCGGCGAGACACGCCGTTGTTCAATCTGAAGGCCAGCGAGGAGACATTCTACGATGTCATCGCCTGTCTGGCCGAGGGCCACGGGATTCGGGCCACGGCGCGGATCAAGCAGGTAGACAAAGACACAGTAACCACCTGGCTAGACAAAGCTTCTCGGCACGTAGAGGCTGTCTCCCGCTATCTGATGGTCAACCTGCACTTCGAGGAAGCGCAGTTGGACGAGTTCTGGAGCTTTGTCAAAAAAAGAAGCGCACTGCACAGCCCTGGAGAAGCTCCAGACCGAGTATGGCGCTCACTGGGTCTGGCTGAGCTTCGACCCGGTGCACAAGATCATTCCGGCCTTTGTCACCGGAGAGATCAACCAGGAGAAGGCCGACCAGTTGATCGAAAGGACCAAGGCCGTCAACGATGGCGCCCTACACGTCTTCTTCAGCGACCAGCGGCCCCAATATCGGGAAGCGATCCTGAAATCCTGTGGCCAATGGGTGCAACCGGAGCGCCAAGGAAGGCCCACGGGGTCCCTTCCCCAAGCCGCGCCTGGAGCCCCCGGCGGACCTGCTCTACGCCCAGGTGGTCAAGCACCGAAGCCAAGGCCGCGGGGTGGAAATCACGGAGCAGGTGGTCTTCGGCACTCAGAAGGCACTGCAAGCCTATCTGGAGCGGTCGCCGGTTAGCCATCGCATTAACACCGCCTTTGTCGAGCGGCAGAACAACACGATGCGGCAGTATAATCGGCGCTTTACCCGCAAGACCCTGGGCTTCTCCAAAGACGACTACTGGCTGGAGCGGCAAGTGCACCTGTCTGTTGCTTACTACCACTTCTGCCTGCCTCACAGCGGGTTGCGCGAGGAGATCTTCCCACCGCTTCCGACCAAGGGCAGTGGTTCTCCCAAGAAGTGGCGGCAGGTGAGCCCCATGATGTCAGCGGGCGTGACGGACCACGTATGGACCCTGCCAGAGTTGCTGACCTATCGACTGCCACCAGGCGCTCACGTTGACATGTCGTGCACCAAGCCGCGCCTTAATGAAGAAGCTTCTCTCGGTTGGTGAGAGCATCCACTCATCGTGCTGGTATAGATGAGTGACTCGGGCCACGAGCAGCATCGTAATATAGGCCGCACAGACGTGTCGCGTTACCCTGGGCATCCCGCACACTTGGAAAGAGATCAACCCGAAGTACCAGAGGTGCGACGCACCTTTATGCTCGGGCGCAGCGCTTAACTCCTGCGCCGCCTCGGCCGGCACCTGGGCGTAGTGGTCGAACTCCGTGGTGAAAGTGCCCCGTCCTTGAATCCTGGAGCGCAGGCTGGTGGCGTAGCCAAACATGGCCGCCAACGGGACGTGAGCGGTGACCTCGTGCAGGCCGTTGGTTCGCGGCCTGATGCGAATTTGATTATTGGTCTGATCCATGTTATAATCTTACCCAGCCACCGACCGTAACTGCACGGCGGTGAGCGCGCATAATAACTCTTTTTTGGATATGCTCATGATGTCGCTTGGATCGCAGCGCGCGACCGAGACGGCGAGAGAGATCATAATGCTGAGCCAACGGTGGCTCTGCTACTCGTCCTGCGGGTCGTCTTCGCTGCACCCGCAGGTTTTTGTTTTGTAGGGAAAAAGATGGCCGCTCCCATCATCCGCCTGGAAAACGTTGCATACACTTATGCTGCCAATTCTCCTCGTCCTACCCCGGCCCTGCAAGGGGTCACCCTGACGGTGGAGGCCGGGGAGTACCTGGCGATAATCGGCCACAACGGGTCCGGCAAGTCTACCCTGGCCCGGCTCCTCAACGGGCTGTTACGCCCCACCACCGGCCGGGTGCTGGTAAACGGATGGGACACCCGTGATCCGGCCCGCACCCTGGAGCTCCGCCGTACTGTGGGATTGGTCTTCCAGGACCCTGATAGTCAGATCGTGGCCACGGTGGTCGAGGAGGACGTGGCCTTTGGGCCGGAGAACCTGGGGGTGCCGGAGGGCGAGCTGGCAGAGCGGGTGAGTTGGGCGCTAGGGCTGCTCGACCTGCTCCCCTATCGTCACCGCCCCCCCCATCTCCTCTCGGCGGGACAAAGACAGCGGCTGGCGGTGGCCGGGGTAATGGCCATGCGACCGCAAGTGCTGGTGCTGGACGAGGCCACCGCCATGCTCGATCCGGCCGGCCGGCGAGAGCTGCTGGCCGCGCTGCGCAGACTGTGTGACCAGGGAGTGACCGTGATCCTCATCACCCACTTCATGGAGGAAGCAGCCGAGGCGGACCGGGTGATCGTGCTGGAAGATGGCCGCATCGCCCTGGAAGGGACCCCACGCCAGGTCTTCGCCCAGGCCGAAAGGTTGCAGCAACTGGGGCTGGACCTGCCCCCGGCCGCTGCACTGGCCCAGGCCATCCACGAAAAGTATCCCCCCTTCCCCACAGACCGTATCAGCACAGCCGAGGTGGTTGAGGC
>JBBIJG010000503.1:0-3888 GCA_037446095.1 Caldilineae bacterium | reverse complement strand
AAGGAGAAACCCCAGGAAGGCACGGTGCTGGCCGTCGGTCCCGGCCGCAAGGATGAAAATGGCAAACTGATCCCTATGGACGTCAAAGAAGGCGACCGCGTCCTCTACGCCAAATACGCCGGCACCGAGGTCAAACTGCCTGACGACCGCAAGGTCCTGGTGTTAAGGGAAAGCGATGTTCTAGCGATTATTGAAAAATAACCGTTACCCATTAACCTGCGTTAGAGGAGGGAAAAATGGCAGCGAAACAGTTGGTATTCGCAGAAGAAGCTCGACGTTCTCTGAAAAAAGGCATTGACATTCTGGCTACCGCCGTAGGCACCACCCTGGGCCCCAAAGGCCGCAACGTGGCCCTCGACAAGAAGTGGGGTGCTCCCACTATCACCCACGACGGCGTCACCGTGGCCAAAGAAATCGAATTGGAAGACCCCTACGAAAACATGGGCGCCCAACTCCTCAAGGAAGCAGCCACCAAAACCAACGACGTGGCCGGTGACGGCACCACCACCGCCACCGTCCTGGCCCACAGCATCGTCACCGAGGGCCTCAAAAACGTGGCCGCCGGTGCCAACCCCATGCTCCTCAAACACGGCATCGAAAAAGCCACCCAGGCCATCGTCGAGGCCATCAAAGAACAGGCCATTGAGTTGGAGACCAAGGAAGACATTGCTAACGTGGCCTCCATCTCGGCCCACGACCGGGAGATCGGCGAACTGATCGCCGAGGTGATGGACAAGGTGGGCAAGGACGGCGTCATCACCGTCGAGGAGAGCAAGAGCCTGGAGTTCGAGACCGAATACGTGGAAGGGATGCAGTTCGACCGGGGCTACATCTCGCCCTACTTCATCACCAACCCCGAAGCCATGGAAGCCGTCTTGCAGGAGCCCTACATCCTCATCTACGACAAGAAAATCTCCGCCGCCACCGACATCGTGCCCATCCTGGAAAAGCTGGTCCAGGTGGGCAAGCGGGACCTGGTGGTCATCGCCGAGGATGTGGATGGCGAAGCCCTGGCCACCCTGGTGCTGAACAAGCTGCGGGGCATGATCAACGCCCTGGCCGTCAAGGCTCCCGGCTTTGGTGACCGGCGCAAGGCCATGCTGCAGGACATCGCCATCCTGACCGGCGGACAGGTCATCACCGAGGAGATGGGCCGCAAGCTGGAGACGGCCACCATCGCCGACCTGGGCCGGGCCGACAAGGTGGTGGCCACCAAAGAGGACACCACCATTGTCGGCGGCAAGGGGGATGAGCGGGAGATCAAAGGCCGCATCGAGCAGATCAAGGCCGAGATTGAGAAGAGCACCTCCGACTATGACAAGGAGAAGCTGCAAGAGCGGCTGGCCAAGCTGGCTGGCGGGGTGGCCATCATCCGGGTAGGAGCCGGCACCGAGGTGGAACTGAAGGAGAAGAAGCACCGGGTGGAGGATGCCCTGAGCGCCACCCGTGCAGCGGTGGAAGAGGGGATTGTGCCGGGTGGTGGCGTGGCGCTCATCAATGCCATTCCTGCCCTGGACAAGGTGAAGATGGAGTATCCGGATGAGCAGACGGGGGTGAACATCATGCGGCGGGCGTTGGAGGAGCCGATGCGGGGCATTGTGGAGAACGCCGGGATGGACGGAGCTGTGGTGGTCGAGACGGTGCGTCGGCTGCATGAGGAGCAGAAGAACAAGAACATTGGCTACGATGTGTTGGCGCAGGAATACGGTGACATGGTGAAGAAAGGGATCATTGACCCGGCCAAGGTGACGCGCAGCGCGGTGGAGAATGCTGCCTCCATTGCAGCCATGATCCTGACCACCGAAGCTCTGGTAACCGAAATCCCGGAGAAGGAAAAAGCCCCGGCCACACCATCTATGCCGCCGGAATACTAAAAAGCCTCTCAAACGGCCCCAGACTTCCGAAGTCTCGCAGTCTTCGGAAGTCTGGGCCATTTAGCCGTTCATCCAACCTGAAGAGGTGTCACCATGCCTGTTTATGAATACGAATGTCTGACCTGCGGATTGCATTTTGAAAACAGCCAGCATTTCAACGATCCGCCTCTGGAGCAATGTCCGGAGTGTCACGGAAAGGTGCGACGCCTGTTTTCTCCTCCAGCCATTGTCTTCAAAGGCTCGGGTTTCTATGTCACCGACAACCGTTCCGGCAACAGTGACGGGAATAAAAAGAGGGCGAGCACCAAGGAAAAGGCTGCCGAGAAGAAGGAGGAGGCCGCCGACTAACTAAGGGGTTGGCGGCTTTTTCTTTGGATATATGATTGCGTCTTTAGTAACCTTGTGGTATACTTAGATGACACCAGGGGTCGCTTGGTCAGGCGCAGAGGGGCGGTATTATTTTGAGGAGAAGGAGTATGGCAGAGACAACCACGCTGAGAAAAAACACTGCGGCGGATTCGACTCCCTCCAACTTTATCCGAGACATTATCGAAGAAGACCTGAGGACCAATAAATATGGTGGCCGCGTACACACCCGGTTTCCACCGGAGCCCAACGGTTATCTGCACATCGGGCATGCCAAATCCATTTGCCTCAATTTTGGCCTGGCCAAAGACTACGGCGGCCTTTGCAATCTGCGCTTCGATGACACCAATCCAACCAAAGAAGAAGTGGAATATGTGGAGTCCATCAAGGAAGACATTCGCTGGCTCGGATTCGATTGGGGGGATCGGGAATACTACGCCTCGGACTATTTTGAACAGCTCTACGAGTGGGCGGTGCAGTTGATCAAGAAAGGCAAAGCCTACGTTTGCGACCTGAGTGCAGACCAGGTCCGAGAGTACCGGGGCACCCTGACAGAGCCCGGCAAAGAGAGCCCGTATCGGAACCGCTCGGTGGAAGAGAACCTGGACCTCTTCCAGCGCATGCGGGCTGGAGAATTCCCGGAGGGTTCCCGCACCTTGCGTGCCAAAATTGACATGGCGCATCCCAATGTGGTGATGCGCGATCCGGTCATGTACCGCATCCTGTACGAAAAACATCACCGGACAGGTGACAAGTGGTGCATCTATCCGACTTATGACTGGGCTCATGGGCAGTCGGACTCCATTGAAGGGATCACCCATTCCATCTGTACTCTGGAATTTGAAAACAATCGCCCGCTGTATAACTGGTTCCTTGACGAGTTGGGCATCTATCATCCTCAGCAGATCGAGTTTGCCCGTCTCAATCTCAGCCACACGGTGCTGAGTAAGCGCAAACTTCTGAGGTTGGTGGAAGAGGGGCATGTTACTGGCTGGGACGATCCACGGATGCCTACCCTCTCGGGGTTGCGGAGACGGGGCTACACGCCGGAAGCCATCCGAACTTTCTGTGAGCGCATCGGTGTGGCCAAGGCGAATAGCATTGTGGACATCGCCCTGCTGGAGCATTGCCTCCGAGAAGATTTGAACAAGCGCGCCCCCCGGGTTTTCGCTGTCCTGCGCCCCCTGCGGGTCGTCATTGACAACTACCCGGAAAACCTGGTGGAAGAGATAGAGTGCATCAACAATCCCGAAGACCCCAGCATGGGCATACGCAAGGTGCCCTTTTCCCGGGTGCTGTACCTCGAACGAGAGGACTTCCGGGAGGACCCGCCCCCCAAATGGTTCCGGCTGGCCCCCGGACGAGAGGTGCGGCTCCGGTACGCCTACTTCATCACCTGTGTGGATGTGGTAAAGGACGAAAACGGTGAAGTGATGGAGCTGCACTGCATTTATGATCCGGCGACGCGAGGCGGTGACTCGCCGGATGGGCGCAAGGTCAGGGGGACGTTGCACTGGGTTTCGGCCGCCCACTCCCTCCTGGCCGAAGTCCGTCTGTACGACCATCTCTTCCTGAAAGAGAACCCGGAAGAGGTGGAGGATGGTGCCGATTTCACCGCCAATTTGAACCCCCATTCGCTGGAAGTCTT
>JBBIJG010000502.1:0-4242 GCA_037446095.1 Caldilineae bacterium | reverse complement strand
GTTGACGGGTGGGCGTCTCTGCACTCAGGCAGCAGGCGGTACACTGAACGAGGTCAAGCTTCAAGACCTGGGCCGTGCGCGTCGGGCCTGGGCCGACCTGGACCATTTTGGCATTGTTGGCGGCAAAGGCAGCCCTCGCCTGCTGCGCCAACACATTGCCCGCTTGCGTGCTGGCTTCAAACAGATCCAAGACCCAGAAGCGCGCAAGAAACTCCGCGAGCGCATCGGCAAACTGCTGGGTGGCTCGGCAGTGTTATGGGTGGGCGGCGCGACGGAAGTGGAGATTAAGGAGCGCAAGGAACGGGCAGAGCGGACAGCCGAAGCGCTGCGGGGGGCGATGATGGAGGGCGTGCTGCCCGGCGGCGGTGTTGCCCTGCTGGCTTGTCGCCCGGCCTTGCAGAGAATGCTGGAGCGGGCTACAGATCCGGATGAGCGCACCGCTTACCGCATCCTGATCAGAGCACTGGAAGAACCGACCCGCACCATTCTGGCCAATGCCGGATACGATGCCAGCGAAATCATGGCCGAGATCAGGCAGGCCGGCCCAGGCCATGGCTTCGATGTGCGATCCGGCCAGGTTGTGGACATGGTGCAGGCCGGCATCTTTGATGTGGCCGCCGCCCAAAAAGAGGCCGTGCGCAGTGCTATCGCCAGCGCTGCACTGGCGCTGACGATTGATGTTGTGGTCCATCGCCAGAGACGCTCGCAAGCCACAACGCCATAAGTGCATGGCCTTCCCAGAGTGGGGTCCGCCAGCGATCTGTCATTCTGAGCGAAGCGAAGAATCTCGTAGCCAGACTGCTATTCATTTTGTGACAACGATATTCTTCGCGCTCAGAATGACGCCCTTTGAAGTGCCTGGTAGCAGGATGTCGGGTAATGAAAGGAACTGATAGTGGTAGACAATACGGGTGTTGAGGACTTGGTTTATTCTCTCGCCACGTCACCTGGCTTTGACCGGGATGGGATCTGCTTTGCTGCCCGCCGTTCGGGGCTATATCGCTCTGACGACGGTGGCTTCAGCTGGCGTTTTGCTTATGACTCACTAAGCCTGGATGCCCCTCTGCCCACGACGGCCGTGGCCGTTTCCCCCGATTTTGGATCCGACCGAAGCCTGTTTTGCGGTGTGCCCGGTGGCATTCTGCGCTCCGTAGACGGTGGCCAGAGTTGGAACGCGTCCGTTTTGCCCACGCCGCCACCCCTTATTTCGACCCTGGTCGTATCGCCAAATTTCACCCACGATGGCATGGTGTTTGCCGGGACGATGGAAGATGGCGTTTTTTGCTCGGCCGATCGAGGTAGTCGTTGGTCCACCTGGAACTTTGGCTTGCTGGATCTGAACGTCCTCTGCCTGGCTATCTCCCCGGATTTTGCCGACGACGAGACATTGTTTGCGGGCACGGAGACGGGCATCTTCCGCAGTACCAACGGCGGCCGCGCCTGGCGGGAAGTGGACTTTCCCATCGAATTTGCGCCTGTGCTCAGCCTGGCCTTATCTCCGGCCTATGCCACCGATGGCATCCTGTTCGCCGGCACAGAATCCTGCGGCCTCTTTCGCTCGGATGACCGGGGATGTACCTGGACGCGCCTGGGGGAAGAGATCGTGGCAGGAGCTGTGAACGGCATTGTGCTCTCCCCTGACTTTCCTACCCAACCGTACATTTTGGTGCTGTTGAGTCAGGCTTTACTCATCTCGCGTGATGGTGGCGAAACCTGGTCAGATTGGAAACCCGGCGTGAATCTCGAGTGCGGAACAACTTCTGTGGCGGCTCCACAAGGGCTTGACTGGGACGCGCCTCTCCTGGTGGGCCTGGCCGAAGGCGGTATCCTGAGAATCTGAGCAGCGTGAGCGCCGCTCCATTCTTGAACTACTGCTCGTTGTTCACCGGATGATGCTGTTTGGCCTGTGTCGCGGGCTCCATCGCCTGGATGAAAAAAGGCCGACGCATCTGGATATGGAGGTAAACGATGAAGCCGATCCTTATGCTCATTGGCCTCGGCGGGCTGGGCAGCGTCATACTGGAACTGCTGGCGCGAGAGAGGAGCCTGGAACGGATCGTCGTCGGCAGCCGAAACGCCGCGCGTGGTACAGCCCGCTGCAACCTGGCCCGCCTGGGCGCTATGGCCCAAGGCTATACGCCATCCATCTCCTTCACCCCCCTCGACCTCAACGACAAAGATGCGGTGGCCGAAACCGTGCAGAGAGAGGCGCCTGACATCATCCTGAGCACCGCCACCATGCAGACCTGGTGGCTGCCCGATCTCCTGCCGCCCCAACAGGCCACCGTCATCAAAAGCGCCGGATTCGGTGTGTGGCTGCCCGTCCACCTGACGTTGACCCGGAAACTGATGGAGGCTCTGCACGAGGCCGACTATGCCGGGATAACCCTCACCGCTCCTTTTCCCGATGTAGTCAACTGCGTCCTCGGCCGCCTCGGCCTGGCGCCGACGTGTGGGGTGGGCAACCTCGACGAGATTGTGCCCAAGGTGCGTCTGCTGGCCGCCGAACGATTGGGCGCCCCCCTCGATGCGGTCCGCGTGCTGCTGGTGGCCCACCACGCCCTGGAACCGGCAGCCTTTGGCGAGCCGATGGACGAGATCCCGCCCTACTTCCTGCGCGTCGAGTATGGGGGACAGGACGTGACGGAGGCCATCCGCGCCGACGAGTTGCTGCTGGCCCCTTACCCTCTGACGCCCGGCCCGGCGATCCATTTCCTCACCGCTGGCTCGGCAGTGCGGCTGATCCGGGCGCTCCTCTTCGAGAGCGGGGCGTTGCTGCACGCCCCTGGGCCCAACGGATTGCCGGGGGGTTATCCCGTCATCGTCAACCGCAGCGGCGTGCAACCCGCGTCCATCGCAGGTCTCACCCTGGAAGAGGCTATTGCCATCAACGAACGTTCCCACCGCTTTGACGGCATCGAGCGCATCGAGGCCGATGGCACCGTCGTCTTTTGCCCCGAAGCGGCCGACGTGTTACGCCTCGAACTGGGCTACGACTGCGACCGGCTCGCGCCTGATGAGGCCGAGGGCCGGGCGCAGGAGTTGATAGCTCGCTTTCGAGAGTATGCGGGGCGGTATGGGGTGAGCCTTGGGAGTGAAACGTGAAAGTTTTTTCAGGAGGTGACCTTTGAGCTACACTACACGTAAATCGAAACAGCTTTTCGAGCGTGCCTTACGGGTGATGATTGAGGGCGGCAGCTCCCCCTCGCGCGGGCCGGCCAACTATGGTGAGTACCCGCTCTTTATCGCGCGCGGCGAAGGCTCCCACATCTACGATGTGGATGGCAACCGCTACGTTGACTGGATGATGGCCTACGGCGCGCTGCCGTTGGGTCACGCCCATCCGCGCATCGTCGAGGCGGTGAGCGAAGCGGCGGCCAGCGGGACGCTCTTTGCCGCCGCCACAGAGATAGAGGTCGAGGTGGCGGAGCTGATCCAGCAGACGGTGCCCAGCGCCGAGCGGGTCCGTTTCGCCAACACCGGCACTGAGGCGGCCATGGCGGCCATCCGACTGGCAAGAGGCTACACCGGCAAGCCTAAATTCATCAAATTCGAGGGCCACTATCACGGCTGGTACGATGACTTTTTGGTCAACGCTCATCCGCACCCTCTTGTCTCGCTGGGCCATCGCCACGATCCCATCCAGATCGCCGACAGCTCCGGCCTGAACCGGCGCGCCTTGGAGGACACCATCGTCGTGCCCTGGAACGATCTGTCGGCGGTGGAGCGAGCCGTTGACACCTATCGCGGACAGATTGCCGCCGTCATCACCGAAGGGATCATGGGCAACATGGGCGTCATCCCGCCGGAACCGGGCTACTTGCAAGGGCTGCGCGATCTGACCCGCGACAACGGCATCCTGCTCATCCTCGACGAAACCGTGACCGGTTTCCGCATCGCGCCTGGCGGCTGTCAGGAGTACTACGGCATCATGCCCGACATCTCGACCTTTGGCAAGGCGATGGGAGCCGGGCTGCCGGTGGCCGGCTTTGTCGGGCGGGCCGAGGTGATGGAGGCGCTGGAGTGGGGTGGGGTGCTGCACTATGGCACCCAGAACGCCTCGCGCATCGGGCTGTTCGCGGCGCGGGCCAGCCTGCGGGAGCTGCTCCGCGACGATGGCGCAGCTTTTCGCCATACATGGCGCATCGGGGAAAAGCTCTGCCAAGGGTTGCGCGACCTATTTGAGGAAACAGGCACCAAGGCCATTGTGCAAAACGTGGGGCCGATGTTGCACATCCTGTT
>JBBIJG010000501.1:1447-2310 GCA_037446095.1 Caldilineae bacterium | reverse complement strand
GGGCGAACGGGAGAGGGGTTGGGGGTGAGGGCCACACCCGCCTCACCAAGCCAAGTTCGCGCATATGGGTAAGGTCCCCCTCTCCTGACGATGCCCTTTATCGTCAGGAGAGGGGGGTTGGGGGGGTGAGGCAGTCACCGGCAGTTCCGGGATATACCCCTGCTAGAAGGCCATGTTGACAATTGCTCCGTCTTGGGGTATGATAAATCAGTGGTAGAAATCTCTGACACGGGGCAAGGCATAGCAGAAAACACTCGCCCTTTGCTCTTCAGGAGGATCGTACCCGAAGCTGGCGGGGATGGGTTTGGGCGCTCTATTGGCCAGGGTCACATTGCAGATGTTCGAAGGCACCGTCGAGGTAGTCAAGACTGGTCCCGAAGGGACAACTATAAAATTACTTTGCCCATTGCCAGGCTACCTCAAGCAACAAGGAGCGAGTTGGCAAATGAACGTTCATAAACCCAGGATCCTGCTTATCAACAAAGAGCCATGGTGGTCCTCTTTTTTCCAAGAGGTTCTATCCAGACGTGGCTATCAGGTTGAGGTGGAACACGATGAGGCAAAAGGCCTGGCCAGATTGGATCGAGATGGTTACGACGTGGTGGTGCTCGATTTCATGGCCGGTCAGGAAGAACTGGGGGCCCTCAAAAGCATCATGCAAAAACATCCGCACAAGCGGGTGATTGTTGTGTCGGCCACACCTTCCTGGCAGGAAGCGCGAGCTGCCTACCGACTGGGGGCCATAGATTATCTCAACAAATCTTTTGATGAAGCCAAGGTGGTAGAAGTCGTTGAGGCCGTCTTGAAGGAGACTGCACCTGTAGCCTCTGTTTGACAGATGCAAGTTTGGCTCGTTGATGAGT
>JBBIJG010000501.1:0-1437 GCA_037446095.1 Caldilineae bacterium | reverse complement strand
GGCTGATCCTTGGCGCTAAACATTACCTGAAGTGGAGATAAGTATGAGCAAAGGGAAAATTCTGTTGGTGGACAACCTGGCTCATGTCCGAGAGAGCGTAGGCAATCTGCTGACGCTGACCGGCTACCTGGTGTACACGGCTGCCAGCCCCGAAGAGGCTAAAGAAGTGTTACGGAAAAAGCCGGTCCACCTGGCCCTTATTGACCTGAGGCTGCTCGATCATTCCAATGAACGGGACACCAGCGGCATAACCTTGGCTGGTGAACTGGATCCTTTGATCCCTTGCATCATCACCGCCTATGAATCTCTACTCGAGCAAGGTGATCTTGCTACAGCTTTGCTGGAAGCCCGTTGCGAGATTGCAGGCCAAAGAGGGCGAAACGACGAGACCTGGCTATCCCCCATCCTGATCGCCCAAGAGTGATGCCATGCCCGAGCTCGCTTCGCTAATCAACCGCAGTTTGAAGGACAGCCCTGGCCTTAAGCGGCTGAACAGGTCCCTCCTCTGGATTCTCCTGATCCCTTGGCTTTCCCTCAGTAGCTGTCTTCCTACCCCCAGCCCAACCCCAACCACTGCTCTCCACCCGCCCTCGCCAACGCCAACAGCGGTTACGCCTACACCGCTGGCCGGTTGGGACGACCTCACACCCTACGAGGCGGCCATGCTCCCCCAGTTTGTGGGCGACATCGCCCAACTGGATGACCCCACCCAGTACCACATTGACCTGGCCGTTGACATGGAGACCCTGACCCTGACGGGCAGCCAGAAGGTGCTTTACACGAACAATGAGCCTGTTGAACTGAGCGAGATCTACTTCCGCCTCTTCCCCAACACTCCCGAGCACGGAGGCCGATTAAGCATCGCGCGCATCCTGGTCAACGGGCGGGAACCCCAGGTGGTCTATGAACTGAGTGACACGGCCCTGAAAGTGCTGCTCTCGGAGCCACTGGCTCCCGAGGCCCGACTGGAGATCCTCATGGACTTCAAGGTGCTCGTTCCCAGGGGCAACCAGCACGGCTATGGGGCTTTCAACTACGAGAACGGGATCATGGCCCTGGCCGGCTTCTATCCCCTGGTGCCGGTCTACGACGACGAGGGCTGGAACGTGGAGCTGGCCCCCGACTATGGCGATGCGGTTTATAGTGACACCGCCCTCTACAACCTCCACCTGATTGTGCCCAGGGGCATGGTGGTGGCCACCTCCGGCTCACTTGTTTCGGAAACCGACAACGGCGATGGCACCCGCACTCTCCACTTTGTCAGCGGCCCCATGCGGGACTTTAACATGGTCATGAGCCGGGATTTCGTGGTGAAGAGCACCACCGTGGGCCAAACCACCGTCAACTCGTATTATCTGCCCATGGATGAAGCCGCTGGCGAGAAGGTGCTCCAATACGCCAGCGATGCCCTGCGCACCTTTAACAGGCGCTTCGGTC
>JBBIJG010000500.1:0-2044 GCA_037446095.1 Caldilineae bacterium | reverse complement strand
ACCGTCACCGTCACGGGCAAGCCCACGGCCTGGGTGTAGGCTCCACCGCCGACGACGCCATAAGTCTGGTTGACAATCGGCGTCCCGTGAGTGAGGGGCCTGCTCACGGTGACGACAAAGGTACGCATGATGACCGCACCAATTCCCACGGTATCGCTCGAAACCCAGGTAACCGGGCTGGTTAGCACGGGCGATGGGGTCGCCGTGACAAAGTGGGTGTAGTCTGGCAACTCGTCGGTGATGGTATAGGCGCCACTTGTAGCCAGGTCGCCGCTGTTGGTGATGGTCAGGGTGTAGGTGAGATACCCGCCGGGCTGGACGGTGGTGGAGGGGGTCACGGCCTTGCCGATCTCCCACTCGGCCGACACGACGTGAACGGTATCCTGCACCGTGGCCACCAGGACGGGCGTGAGGGTAGAGGTGGCGGTGATGGTGGTGACGTCCGTCAGCCCGTTGGCATCAACCGGAACGGTGATGGTCACCGTCATGGTCAGGCTCTCTCCCACGCCCAGGGTCGCGGTGTACGGCAGGGATGGGGCGAAGGTGATGGCCCAATTCTGAGTGCTGGTCGAGGTGAGGGTGACGGTCTCGGTGATGTCACCTCTGTTTTCGAGAGTGTGGGTGAAGACCAGCACTGTACTGACCTGGGTATCCGTCACGTAGTCGGGGTAGAACCACAGGTCCCGCACCGGCACGCGCTCATCGGCGCCGATGTCGTAGCCGAAGCCTTGCGGGCGGAAATCGTTATCGTAATCAATATTCAGGTCCGTGTCCGGGTCGCCCACGTCTAGGGCGGGGGAGTCGCTTTGCAGGTGCAGGTCCGGCGGGCTGGTGCCCGGGTTCACAAACCGTGGGTCGCCGGAGACATTGTGCGTGCCTGGGGTTGGGGCCGGGGAGTAGTCGTTCGGGCTATTCCCATTGTAGAAGTTGTAATCGAGGGCAGCCGTTGCCGGTGAGACGTAGATGGCCCCACCGGTTATCGTAGCCGTGTTGCTGACAAAGACAGTGTTCGTGACGACAAAGTTGCCACCCTCCACGTAGATGGCACCACCTTCCTGGCCGGCAGCGTTGTCGTAGAAAGTGTTGTTCAGGAGCGTGGCGTTGCCGGCGTGGATGTAGACCGCGCCGCCCCGGCTGATGACCTGACCGCCGTGCAGCATGTTGTTCTGCAAGAGCAGGTCGCCGCCGCCGTGGTAGAGGCCACCGCCGATGTCGGTGGCGTCGTTGTCCTGGATGCGGTTGGCGCTCAGGGTCAGGTTACCGCCCTCGTTGTAGATGTTGCCGCCGGCATCCTCGCCGCCCGGCCCGCCGCCCAACCCGGCCGCGCTGCCGTTGGCGATGGGCAACCGGGCGATGGTGGGCGTGACTCCCTCCGTGACGTAGATAGCCCGGCCCTGGCCCTGTGGGTCGAGGGTCGTGGTGTGGGAGATGTGACTGGGCGGGTCCTCTTCCCATCCAGGAGGGTCTGTGTCCTTGTCGTAGCCGCCTTGCAGTGTAACAGATTTATTGATAAAGGCGGTCTGCGTGATGACCTGGCTTTTGTAGGTGACGGTGAGGACGTCGGTGTAGACGCCCTGGTCTATCTTGATCAGGTCGCCTGGGGCAGCCTGGTCAATGGCCTGCTGGATGGTGCGACAGGCGCCCACGAGCGGTTGGGTGCAGTTGTTATCTTTATAGTTTTCGCCGGTCAGTTCGGACTCGTCAACGAGAGAGTCATCCCCATCGAGGGACACGTGGCGCGTACCTGTCGTATAGCTGATAACCGTGTTGTTGCCGGCCGATTTCTGGGTTTCGTCCGAGGCGATAGCAATCACGCTGGTGGTATCGGGTATGGGCAGCCCCCCGGCTGCGGCCGCGCTGATGGTCACACTGATGACCACGGTACTGGTTTGCAGCGGCCCCAGCGTGATCTGGCCGGAACCCGGTTGGGCGATCTGGCCGGAACCGTAGAAGCCGTTCTTGGGCACGATGGTGTAGGTGTCGGTGATATTGCCCAGGTTGGTGATGATGTGGGTGTAGGTCACCGTCTGGCCGGGCAGGGCGG
>JBBIJG010000499.1:0-2349 GCA_037446095.1 Caldilineae bacterium | reverse complement strand
AAGGAATAATGATGCTTTCCTAGTTGAGGTGAACGAGAAGAAAGTTGCGGTTAAAATAAAGCGTCCAAGTCAAGGCAAGGCAGCCATAATAGAAATTGACGGCAAACCCTTCCAAGCAAACGTGGAGAGGATTCGAAAGGGCGTTCTTCAAGTTAAAATAGGCGGAAAATCCTTTGAAGTCCAATATCAACCAAAAATCACAACAGCACCCGCTGTCACGCTGGAAACCAGAACCACTATTGCGAGAAGACCAATCATTTTGCCAACCGAAAAGGATGCTGTGACTGCCCCTATTGCTGGTAGAATTGTGTTAGTAAAGACTAAGGCTGGGCAGAAAATTGAAAGGGGTGAGTGCATCTGCGTTTTGGAGGCGATGAAGATGCAGAATGAGGTTGCCGCTGTGAAGGCTGGGATTGTGAAGGAGATCAGGGTTTCCGAGGGGACCATTGTAAATAAGGGGGATGTTTTAGCAGTTATTGCCTAGAAACTTTTCATGTTGGTTTTATGGCGAGGACACGAATGAGCTAACATAAAGTGTAATAACTGCTTCTCAATAAAAGTAATTTGAGGAAAATTTTGTGAAGCGTAGGGAAAAGCAGATTCTGGATTTATGGATAATTCTCCTCCTAATTGGCAACGGCTTTGCATTAGCTGCCGCAATTTTCGTTGGAGGGGTTTGGTTAGTGATTATTAGCTTGGGCATAATAGCTGTTGACCTCTACTGGTATTATGTGAGGCGTGTTAAGAAAAAGAAACCGCAGTATCCTATGGTGCCTCCTGAAGGAAAGGCGGATGTTTATCTTCCAAGGACCAACATTCCTAGACCAGTGTATGCAGATTTCCGCGAGGCGGAGGAAAAGAAACGAAGGTTTGCCAAACTAAATAAAATGCTGCGCAAGAAAAAGCGTAGAGGTCACTAGAAAGTTTTTTATAAAGTGTTTAATATGGCTTTTAGCGTTCTGAAAAGGGGTTGAATGTAGATGTTTGTTGGCTTGGACCATGTGGGCGTTGCCGTGAAGAATCTGGATGAGGCTGTCGGTATTTATCGGGATATTTTAGGTTTTAGGCTTGAGGGCATTCATGTTTTGACTGAGCGAAAGGTTAGGGTTGCGTTTTTCTCCAGTGGCGGCGAAACCCGTGTTGAGCTCTTAGAGCCCATAGGCGAAGATAGTCCTGTTGCAAAGTTTTTGGAAAGTCGTGGGGAAGGCGTCCACCATGTTGCAGTAAGGGTTAAGGGTATCGAGGAGGTTATAGCTGAGCTTAAGCGGAAGGGCATGGTTTTGGTTGATGAGAAGCCAAGGATAGGTGCCGAAGGTGCAAAAATCGCCTTTGTCCACCCCAAAAGCACGAAGGGCGTCCTCCTAGAGCTTTATGAAAAACTGTAGGTCCGTTAATGGGCATGAATGTGGATAGGCTTCAGGAAGGCTTACGCACAAAACGCCTTGGTAAGAAAATTGTTTTTTTGCGTGAGGTTGGTTCGACGAATGATTATGCTAAAGAATTAGCCAGTTATGGAGCAGAAGAAGGAACAATCGTAATAGCGGAAACTCAGACGGCTGGGCGTGGAAGGCTGTGACGCGAATGGATTTCGCTAAAAGGCGGATTGTATTTTTCAGTAATTCTGAAGCCTAAAATAAGAGTTAGCGATGCAGTAAAACTTGTTTTTGTTGCTAGCCTCGCAGTTGCTGAATGTCTACGTGAGTTGTATGGTTTAAAAGTTGAGACTAAATGGCCCAACGATGTTCTGATTGATGGAAAAAAAGTTTGCGGGATACTGGCGGAAATGAGTAGTATGGATGAACGCTTAAAATTTGCAGTTTTAGGCATAGGCGTTAACGCAAACCTTAACGTAAAGGAGGCTTTTCCTGAAGAACTTCAAAAAAGTGCGACCTCACTGCAAGATGTGCTGGGCAGAAAAGTCGGGTTAGAAGAACTGTTTAGGGCGTTGCTCGAAAAGTTGGATAACACCTACGAACAGTTCTTAAAGGAAGGATTCAATCCAATTCTGGAAAGATGGAAGAGATATGCTGGCTTTCTTGGGCATCAAGTAGAAGTTACAAGTGAAACCGAAAAGTTATGCGGTTTGGCTTTGGATATTGACAGTGAAGGTGCGTTGCTTCTTAGACTTGAAGATGGGAAAGTAAGGCGTGTCTTTGTTGGAGACCTTTCTTTAAAAAGAACACGCAAATCTATTCAGTTTGTTGAGGGTTGCGATTTTGACGAGTTAAAGAGGCATTTGGATAGACTTGGAGTGTATAAAGAGGAAGGAGAGCATAAGAAGTTAGAGGTTTTTCTTAGGAATGGGTTGTTTAATCTTATTGTTTGGCGAAAGGACGGCGAGATTGTTGG
>JBBIJG010000498.1:0-2014 GCA_037446095.1 Caldilineae bacterium | reverse complement strand
TCAATCAGGAGAAGATCGCACTGCAAACCGAACTTGCCAGCCTTAAGAACCAGATCTCCTCCTTAGAATCACAGCGCACCAACCTTTTTTCCGAAAAATCTCTCTTAGAAAATAAACTCAAAACCTTGGAGGCTCAAAACGAATCAAACCTCAAGCAACTGCAGAGCCTCTCCTCAACATTACAGGAAAGACAGCAGAGGATCCTAGATCTCCAGAATGAAATAAATTCCCTCACCCAGAGCAAGACCCAGCTTAGCAATCAACTCAAAGACTACGAAAACAAACTCAGCTCTTTAACCCAGCAAAAAGAAGACCTCCTCAAGCAGAATGCCACTCTCCAGCAGAAGATAAAAGAACTGGAATCCAACCTGACTGATGCTAACAAACAGAACGAATCCCTGAATACCCAGCTTGCCACCTTAAAGACCCAGCTAAAAGAGACAGCCGATAAATTAACCTTAAATGAAACGAGTCTTAAGCAGATCAATCAGGAGAAGATCGCACTGCAAACCGAACTTGCCAGCCTTAAGAACCAGATTGACAATTTAACTAAAGATAATTCCTCTCTTAATGAACGACTTAATCTTGCCGGGGTAAAGATACAGGAACTAAACAATAAACTGGCTACTGCGGAATCCCAATTAAAGCAAAGTATAGAGGAAAATAAACAACTTCTGGAGAAACCAAAAGAGTTAGAGGCACAGATCAGTATATTAAAAGATGAAAAGACCCAGATTCTCCTTCAGTTAAATCAACTGCAGAGTCAGGTATTGAATCTACAGAGTGAAAAGAATTCACTTCTAAGCGAAAAGAATAAACTCTTAAACCAGCTCTCTGAATACGAGGCTCAGGTGCTTGCCTTTCAGAATGAAAGGAGCAATCTGATTAAAGAGAGAGAAGAACTCTTGAATACAAAGGAAAATTTAAGCAAACAACTTCAGGAGTTAAACACCCGGGATGAGACCTGGCGGACAAAATTACAGGAATTAAGTTTAACCTTAAAAGATAAGGATAAGACCATTCAAGAACTAAAGGACAGCGAGGAGCGCCTGCTTAAACAGATAGAGAAGAACAGTACCCTGCTTCAGGAGGCATACGAAAACAATGATGAACTGCAGGCAAAGAACAAAAAACTCTTTGAGGATAACAAATTGTTAAAACAAAAAGTGGATAGTTACGCTAAGAAACTTGCCAGTGTTTCTGTATTAAAAGAAAGATTAGTAAAGGATACCGCCGTGCTTCACTACAACTTAGGGGTTTTGTATAGTCAGAACCAACAGTATGAGGAGGCAATCTCGGAATTTAACAAGGTCTTGGAACTTAACCCCAATGACTACGCCACCCACTACAATTTAGGAATCATCTATGCGGATTACAAAGGAGATCGCAAAAAGGCAATTGCGCATTTTAAGCGGTATCTGGCTACTGCACCTAAAGAGGATAAGGATATAGAGCGCGCCAAAAAATACATCCTTACCTGGGAGACATGGGAGGAGGAGAGGATAAAGGTAAATCCATGAGAAGGGGATTTATCCTATTTTTGGTTTTTATTGACTTATTTTTATTAACGACTAAGATTTTTTCAGAGGAGCCCACTCAACCGCTGGCGCAGAGGATAGAGGTTCCTTTAACTGACCCCTTTAGTATGCGCCTTACCTTAGAATTAAAGGATATGGATGTTACCGAGGCGCTGAAATATTTAGCCAGTAAGGCAGGGATGAATATCGTTACCACCAAGAATGTCTCAGGAAGGGTCTCCTTAAGTGTGGATAATGTTTTATTGAAGGATATCTTTGATATCATTTTGCGTTCCAATGGGCTTGCCTATGCAAAGCAGGGTGAGATCTATACGGTAATGACTGAGGCAGAATACAAGGCGCTTTATGGCAAGAGTTTTTCCGATATGCGTCAGGTAAAGGTATTCCGACTCAAATATGCCATACCTGAGCAGGCATTCAGTCTTTTGGATGCCTTAAAGAGTGAGATTGGAAAAGTCCTGGTTGATCCGGAATCG
>JBBIJG010000497.1:0-3466 GCA_037446095.1 Caldilineae bacterium | reverse complement strand
TGGCGCCCCTGGCGACGGACAGCCCGGCGCTACGTTAAGTTAGCGCCTATGCCTCACCCCCCTGCCGTCACAGGCGGCGGGGGAGGGGTGAGGACCGAGAGAAGTATAAAGATGCTGATCACCTGGAAGTACCGCGAACGCGATACCATCATCCAAAGACTCGATCCGCGGGCCCGCATCATCTTTATGCTGGCCATGCTGTTCTCTGTCATCCAATTCTGGGACCTGCGCATTGTCCTGGGCTTCCTGGCTCTGGCTCTGGCCCAGTACTTCCTGGCCCGGCTCACCTGGCGCGAGACCCGCCGGGCCTGGGTACTGATCAGCATCCTCATCGTTTTGATGACCATCCTGACGTTTCTAACCGGGAGAGGTGGGGTGAGTACTGCCTATTTTGAAGAGCACCTGATCACTCGCCTGGGACCTCTCTCCCTCCCCATCGTCGGATGGCAGATCGGGCTGGATATTACGGTGGAAAAGACGGTCTTTGCCGTCACTCAGATGGCGCGCATGTTCGCCATCACCACCCTGGCTATCACCGTCCCTTACACCATAGATCCCGGCCTGTACGGCGCAACCTTTCGGGGCCTGGGCCTGCCGGACAAATTCGCCTACGCCATGGACCTGGCCTTCCGCTTCGTGCCCACTCTGGGCCGTGATTTCGGCATCACCCTGGATGCCCAGCGGGCACGGGGCTACGAGGTAGAGAAGCTGGAAGGCGGTATCATCGCTCAGATCCGCAAGCTGGCTCCCCTCATCGTGCCGGTGACTATCAACGCCATCGTCAGCGGTGAGGACATCATTGACGCCATGGACCTGCGCTGTTTCGGCATCGGCAAGCGGACCTGGCTGCAAAAATTGGAATACCGAAAGGCCGATTGGGCCTTGATCGCTTTCAGTGTGATCCTGTTCGTCGGCTGCACCGTGGCCCGGATAGCCTTTCCGACTCTGGGCCGGGTTGAATGGGCCTCTCAATGGGTGCTTAACCTGGCTGGATGAGGGGTACCCCCCTCCCTGAGAGCAGAATTAGAGAGCGATCTCCCACACCTCACCCCATCCCTCAACCCCCTTCTCCTCTCCGCAGCGGAGAGGAGAAGGGGGGAGGTCGTTCGATCACAGGTTTGTGATCCGAAGGACAGGTGGTCACCAACAGCCCGATGTGCGAATCTAACCGGGAGGTAAAGCATGAGCAAGACTATAGAGGTGGAAGCCAGAGAGCTTCCTTCTACGCCCCCACCGCCCCCCATTATCCTGACCATGCGTAAAGGGCCCAAACCAGGTCAGCAGTTCGCCTTCACCCAGGCCACTATTGCCCTTGGCCGCCGGGATGACAACGATGTGGTCATAGACGACCCTCAGGTTTCCCGCCGCCACGCTTCGCTGACCTGGGAGGAAGGCACATTCGTCCTCCGGGACCTGGGCAGCGCCAACGGAACCTTTCTCAACGCCACCCGTATCACAGAACCCCATGCCCTTCGAGAGGGGGACGCCATTGGCCTGGGTGGCAACGTGGTGCTGTCTTTCAGCATGGCTGGCTCCCTGGACAGGACGATGGTCATATCCGGCACAGGGATACGCAGGGAGATGGCCGAGCGGGCTGCTGCGTTCACTGGGGCTGCCCCTCCCGTCACCCGACCCCAAACGGGCTGGTCGGGCCTGGTCATTGCCGGCCTGATGGCTTTTCTGTTAGTGGGCATCGGCGCTGTCGTCGCCGGATGGTTCCTGTTGAGAGGATCTACCACAACCTGCACTCCAGACGCCGAACTGGTGAAACACATCTCTATCGCCGATGGCACGGTCGTTGAACCCGGCAGCCGCATTGACAAGGTATGGAAAGTGAAAAACACCGGCACCTGTACCTGGGGAGAGGGCTACCTCCTGGTCTTTTATTCGGGCGACCAAATGCGAGCCCCCGATTATCAGGCCCTGCCTGAAACCACTCCGGGCAAAACCACGAACATCGGTGTGACTCTGTTCGCTCCCTTTGCACCGGGCACATACACTGCCGTCTTCCGCCTCAAGAGCCCCGCCGGCGAGTACTTTGGACCAGAGCTCGGGACCACTATTGTCATCGAGCAGCCACCTTACATTCCCGCACCGACGGGGCCATAACCTCTAAGACCTGTCAGGTCTGAGGAGGTCCGATGTATCGCATTCCTTACAGCAAAACCTATCTGGAATTCACCCTGCCGCCGGGGATGCGGGCGACGGTGGTGGAATCCCGCCTCGTCCCGCCCCTGCCTGACCCAGTGGCATCCATTGCGGAGGCGCTGGCCCATCCTACCGGGTCGCCCCCATTGCGGGACCTGGCCAGACCAGGCGACACCGTCTGCATTGTCTCACCCATATAACCCGCGCCAGCCCCGGCCATCTGTTGGTGCCCCCACTGCTGGCCGAACTGGAGGCCGCCGGCGTCCGCAATGAGGACATTACTCTCCTGTGCGGCATTGGCATGCATCGGCCCAGCACCCCCGCGGAGAAGGTGGCCAAGCTGGGTCGGGCTGTGGTGGACCGCTACCGGGTGGTGGACCACGAGCCCCAGAACCCAGAGGCCCTGGTTGACCTGGGCCTCACCGCCTCGGGCATCCCCCTCTCGGTCAACAAAAGCGCTTACCAGGCCGACCTGCTCATCGCCACCGGCATTGTCGAGCCCCATCAGTACGCCGGTTACTCCGGTGGGCGCAAGACCCTGGCCGTTGGAGCGGCAGGAGAGAAGATGATTGCCTACACCCACGGGCCCCAGATGGTAGACCACCCCGGCACCCGCCTGGGCCGTATTGAGGGCAACCCCTTCCACGAGGCCATCACCGAGGCCGCCCGCCGGGCAGGGTTGAAGTTCATCCTCAACGTCGTCCTCGACGACGCAAAGCAGGTGGTGGCCGTGCGGGCCGGCGAGCCCGAGGCCGCTTTTAAGGAATTGGTGGCTTTCGCCAGATCCATCTACGAGGCACCCATCCCCCACCAATACGATGTAGCCGTGGGCGGGGTGGGCTTTCCCAAAGACGCCAACCTCTACCAGGCCAGCCGGGCGGCCAGCTACCTGCACTTTGCCCCTACGCCAGTGGTCAAACCGGGCGGCTTCTATATCCTGCCTGCCCGCTGTGAGGAGGGAGCGGGCGAAGGCGTGGGCGAACAACGCTTCCTGGAGACACTGAGAGACGCCACCGACATGACCGCTTTGCTGGAGGAACTGCGGCGGACGGGCTATCCACCCGGCGCCCAACGGGCCTTCGTCATGGCCAAGGTCCTGGAGCAATGCGAGGTCATCATCGTCGGCTCCGAATGCCCTGACATCGTACGCCAGGCCAAGATGCCCCCCGCCGCCGACACGCTCGCCACGCTCCGCTATTGCCGCGGGCAAGGGCAGCACATTCTTTCCATCGTCAATGTGCGCGAATCCTCCATTGCGCGTGAATCCGATGTCGTGCTGCCGACGCTCGCGGGCCCCGAGATCGGCGTTGCCTCGACC
>JBBIJG010000496.1:2505-2740 GCA_037446095.1 Caldilineae bacterium | reverse complement strand
ACACACAGCAGGCTACACGGGTGAGGCCGGGGGAACAGCCGGGCCAGGTACGAGAGGCGCAGAAGCCTGCATATGGGGCGTCCAAAATTTTGTTGAAATAAGAGACACAGTAATAGAGTTTGTAAGAGGCAGACCCCTTTTCGGCATGCATAAAACTGCACCGGATCTAAGTCAAGAGATTCTTGAAGAGCTGAAAAAGATAAGGAGAGCTGTGGAAAACAAAGGCTAATCTAAC
>JBBIJG010000496.1:247-2489 GCA_037446095.1 Caldilineae bacterium | reverse complement strand
AAGCGAAGACTTACTACAAGCTGTCCGGTAGGCAGTTCTCTGCAGTTAAAAGTACAGCATATTAAGCTTTTTAGACCTGCTTGTAAGTTGCTACATATCACGCAACAAAAGGAATTATAATTGTCATCAACAAAACCAGAATCACCACAGCAGTCACAATCATAGTTATTCGCGAAACCAGCTTCTCTCTTCCTTTTAAACCATTAACGTTTTTCAGTGCAATGTTGAATATTCTGCCTCCGTCTAATGGATAAATGGGTAAAGCATTAAACATGGCCACGTTAAAGTTCACAAACCACACCCAGAAGAACAAGTTTGCCAAAACAGCCCATTGAGGTCCAAGTCTATGTGTGTAAAAGACAGCCAAGGAATCGGAAAATGGAACTAACCCTGGAACCAAAGCAGGCGGAACCAAATACATGGAAAGCTTTTCGAAAGACACTTCCTTGTAATTTTGCAGCCTTTCTTCAGTCAACAAGTCGCCTACGCTTACTCCCATAACCGTTCGGTTCTCAGCCACGGTTAAACTTACATTTGCTGAAAAACGTTCATGCCACAATTCGCCTCTTGCAACAGTTACCTCAACCACATCGCCTAAACTTCTGTTATCCAAAAAAGCCCTTAAATCCTCTGTGCTATTAACCCGTACACCATCCACAGCGACAAAAATGTCTCCAGGTTGAAGCCCAGCCTTTTCAGCAGGCATTCCAGGCGAAACATCATAAACATATACTCCGTTCACAACAGGCGTTGCTCCACTAACAACAACAAGAACGCCGATGAGGCATATGGCGGCTAATGCTATGTTGCTGCCAACACCTGCAGCTAAAACCTTTGAAGAAACCTTAGCCGGGCTTTTCTTAAGCTCATCCTCATCCACATCTACAAAAGCGCCTACTGGAACAAACAAAAGGAAAAGCAATCCGCTAGATTTAACTTTTAGACCAAGACTTCTGGCAATCACTCCGTGGGCACCTTCATGAACAGCAACAGCACAGATTATGGCAAACCATCCGTACAAAACGGGAAGAAGAGGATTAACTCCGGGCAACAGGAGAAAAGCTCCTGGACCAACATCCCGAATAACCTCGCCAGCAGCAGGATTCCATAACAAAGCAAAAAGACTGCTAAAGACAAGGTATAGCCCAACCAAAGCCACAACTGGAACAACCGCAAGCCCAGCCCAAGAAACTAAACGCGAAAAACGGAAGGTTCCAAGCCAATCAAAAACCTTAGAAAAAAGCTTAGTGCGGACTATCAACATGGGAAAATTAAACTCAAACCTACGCTGCTCAACATCACTGGATTTAGCTTCTGAAGCCATGAACCCACCGTCCTTCAAGCTTGCCTATATAAGCCAACTACTCCGTCATTAATGCTTTGCCAACACAATTTTGTAAACTTGATTCAGATTTTAAAAGATGCTTATTTCCTACGCGTCTCCTGCGTTAATCTCTGTTTGGTTCAATTATCACTTTTAAAGAGGCACCTGCTTCACTCATAAGCCTGAAGCCTTCAGCTGCCTGTTTTAGGCTTAGCCTATGGGTTATCATGTCTTCAACGTTTACCTTCTTTTCTGCCAGAATCTCCAATGATTCTTTTAAATCGTTTGGAGCGGCACCGTAAGAAGTCAGCATGGTTACTTCATTTCTCCAAAACTGAGTTATGGGCACCTGAATTTTCACCGTTGGGTCTGGAACTGCGAAAAACAGGATTTTACCTCCTTTATCGACGCATTCTAAAGCGTTTAAAGCAGCTTGAGGGGCTCCTGTGCAGACAGCTACTTGATCAGCTAATCTGCCATGGTTTGCTTCTCTTAGTTTTTGAGGAAGGTTGTCTTTGGCGTCTATTGTGTAGTCTGCGCCGAATTTTTCAGCCATCTCTAGCCTGTAAGGGTTCACGTCAACCGCGATAACGGGTTCAGCGCCCTTCATTTTAGCCAATTGGATGTGAAGTATTCCGGAAACTCCGCAGCCTATTACCAGCAACGCATCGCCTTTGTCTAATGCAGCAAGCTTTTGACTGCGGAGGACACAGGCTAAAGGTTCTATAAATGTGCCTTCTTCAAAAGATATGTTTGGAGGCAGGGGGTAAATGCCTTGTTCAACGTTTATTCTGGGAACTTTTACAAACTGGGCGAAGCCTCCGGGGTAGTAGTTGGTTGTGTGCAGGGTTTCACATGCTGTATGATGCCCTTTTAAACAGTAATGGCACTTGTTGCATGGAACATGATGGGAAACGA
>JBBIJG010000496.1:0-235 GCA_037446095.1 Caldilineae bacterium | reverse complement strand
CTATTCTGCACCAGGTTACTTTGGAGCCGGCTTTCCAAACTATGCCTGTGGCTTCATGCCCTAGAACTTTTGGAGCTCTGGGAACACGGTACCATTCTGCAACGTCGCTTCCACATATGCCGCAGGCCATTACCTTAAATAGGATTTCGTCATCTGCGATTTCAGGCGTAGGCATTTCTTCGATGCGGACGTCTCTGTTATTATAGTATACGGCTGCAAGCATTTTGATTCTCCA
>JBBIJG010000495.1:0-3319 GCA_037446095.1 Caldilineae bacterium | reverse complement strand
CCGCCCCCCAACCGGGGGTTCGGGGGTGTCCCCCGCCCCCTTTTCCCCCCCAATTTCAAAGGGAAAATGAGTGGGGGGACACCCCCCAAGGCCCCTCGGCAGGCGCTGCCCCCTGCCCCCCATCGAAGGCTTGCCTAAAAGTGGAAAAACTTTTGGCGAGCTACTTAGAACACAACTTCAAAACTGTCTGACCTGGCGGTGTCGGCTCCCCCGCCGCAGGCGGAGGCAAGCCCAAAGGCTGAGCAGCCCAGGGGCGTTGAAACGCCTTAGCAGCCAACAGCGTGCTTCAGCACGCTTGAGCCGCTCAGCCTGAACGTTGACGTTCAGGCCCACAGGCCCGCCTGGGCGTGTACGGGGACACGCTAAACACTCTTCAGCGGGCTGGGGCTCCAAAAGGACCCCTTCTGCTCCCGCCGGATTTGCAATCCGGCGGCCCGACGGCTGGATTACAAATCCAGCCGGAGCAGAGGTGAGGAGTACAAACTTCGTCTTTAGCCCGACGATTTATCGCCGGACGGGGCCGGGCAGAGAGACGCAAGGCCATGGCCGAATACCCTACCATAAAAGCAGGGGACCGGTACTAAGCGGGCCCGGCCCCCTGCGGGGGCCGGGTTTTTAGCCCCGCGCCGCACAGTTTTTTCCCTTCTCATTGGCCTACCAATATTATATCACTAACTATCCGTATACCAATATGTTGAGCCCTAAAATTGGCTGCCTAATATTGGCTCTTTGCACTTCAAATGCTATAATAGAACCATGAAAGAGCCAGGGTGCTCCCCCTCCTTGCTGGGAGAGCGATTGCGAAAACTACGCAAACAGCGGAAGCTGACTCAGGGCCAATTGTCTGTATATAGCCAGGTGTCGCAGCCGACTATCAGCCAGTTGGAAAGCGGACAGATTCAGGACCTCACCGGAGAAATGCTGGCTCGCCTGGCCAAAGCCCTGGACACCACCACCGACTACCTCCTCGGCCTGACCGACGACCCCCGTAAGCCGGCCAGGCAAGACTACAAAGCCATCGCCAACGGCCTCAACAACCTCATTGACAAGGCCACCGCACTCAGGCGCCGCCTGCAAGAGGAAGACGACGAGAGGGCCCGATGAAACACTTCTTCCTCAGCTACAACCGCGCCGACCGCCCATGGGCCGAGTGGATCGCCTGGCAACTGGAGGAAGCAGGCTACACCACCGTCCTCCAGGCCTGGGACTTTCGACCCGGCTCCAATTTCGTGCTGGAGATGCAGCGGGCGGCCACCGAAGCCGAACGCACCATCGCCGTCCTCTCGCCCTCCTACCTGGAGGCCCGCTTCACCCAGCCCGAGTGGGCCGCCGCCTTTGCCCGGGACCCCACGGGCGAGCAAGGCACGCTGCTGCCGGTGCGCGTCCGCGAGTGCGACCTGAGGGGCCTGCTGCCCCAGATCATTTACATTGACCTGGTGGGGCTGGACGAGGCGGCGGCCAGGGAGGCCCTGCTGGCCGGAGTGCGCCGCCAACGGGCCAGGCCGACCGCGCCGCCCGGCTTTCCAGGCGCCGCCCCGCGCTCGGTGCCGGAGCGGCCGCGCTTCCCCGGCGCCCTGCCCCCCATCTGGAACCTCCCCCACCGCCGCAACCCCAACTTTACCGGCCGCGAGGACCTGCTGGCCGACCTCCACACCGCGCTGACCTCCGGCCGGCCGCCCTGACCCAGGCCCTCCACGGCCTGGGCGGGATGGGCAAGACCCAACTGGCCACCGAGTACGCCTACCGCCACGCCGCCGAATACGACGCGGTGTGGTGGGTGCGCGCCGCAGAACCGGAGGCACTGGCCGGCGACTATGCCGCCCTGGCCACGCCCCTGGACTTGCCCCAGAAGGACGACCCCGACCAGCGACTGGTGGTCCAGGCCGTGCGCCGCTGGCTGGAACAACACCCACGCTGGCTGCTGATCCTGGACAACGCCCCCGGCCCGGAAGTGAGCGATTACCTTCCGCGCGCCGCCACCGGCCACGTGATCGTCACCTCCTGCAAACCCAACTGGCGGGGCGTGGCCGACCCGCTGACGGTGCAGGTCTGGCCGCGGGCCGAGGCGGTGGCGTTCCTCCTGAAGCGGACCGGCCAGGCCGACGAGGGGGCCGCCGACAGGCTGGCCGAGGAGCTGGGCGACCTGCCCCTGGCCCTGGAGCAGGCCGGGGCCTACATCGAGGCCAGCCAGAGGTCGCTCTCTGGATACCTGGACCTGTTCCGCCAGCGCCGGCAGGAGATGCTGCGCCGGGGCAGGCCCTCCACGGACTATCCCCACACCGTGGCCACCACCTGGGAAATCTCGTTCCAGGCTGTGCAGGAGGCCGCGCCGGCCGGGGCCGACCTGCTGAACCTGTGCGCCTTCCTGGCTCCCGACGACATCCCGCGCGACCTTTTCTCTTGCTCCAGCCGGATTTGCAATCCGGCTGAAGCGGCAAAAGAGCCTATCCTGGAGCCCCTGGCCGAAGCCGTGGCCGACCCCCTGCAATTTGATGAGGCCGTGGCTGCCCTGCGGCGCTACTCCCTGCTGGAAGTGGGCGAAGGCGTCCTGTCCGTCCACCGCCTGGTCCAGGCCGTGGCCCGCGACCGGTTGACGGACGAGGCCCGCAAAAAGTGGGCCGCGGCCGCCGTGCGGATTGTGGACGACGCCTTCCCATCTGGCGAGGATGACCCTTCAGATGTGCGGACCTGGCCCGTGTGCGCCCGCCTGCTGCCCCACGCCCTGGCCGCGGCCGGCCACGCTCAGGCCCTCCATGTGGCCCCCGAAGCCACGGGGCGCCTGTTGAACCAGGCCGGCCTGTATCTGAGCGGACGCGCCGAATCCACTCAGGCCAAGGTGGCGCTCCAGCGGGCACTGGCAATCTGTGAGGGGGCTTACGGTCCGAACCATCCCGACGTGGCCGGTGTCCTCAACAACCTCAGCGGTGTCTTTTGGGATATGCAGGACCTAAAGGAGGCGCGGACACACCTCGAGCGGGCGCTGGCCATTGACGAAGCCGCCTTCGGCCCCGAACACCCCACCGTGGCCAGGGACGTCAACAACCTGGGGAGTGTGCTGCACGACCTGGGCGACCTGGCCGGGGCGCGGGCTCACTACGAGCGCGCCCTGGCCATCCTGGAAGCGAAACTGCCCCCCGGCCACCCCCACATCGAGACGGTGCGGCGGAATCTGGAGAGCGTGGATGGCTGACCCTCACCCCATGGCCCCCTCTCCCGTTCGCCCTCCGCTGTCGCTTCGGGCGACAGGAGGGGGGAAGACTCCCCTTTCCCTCGCCTGTGCGTAAGCACGGGAGAGGGGAAAGGCTGGGGGATGGGGGTC
>JBBIJG010000494.1:0-2071 GCA_037446095.1 Caldilineae bacterium | reverse complement strand
CCTTCACCGAGATTCCAAAGATGGGTTGCTGATGGCGGGCAGCAAAGGGGATGATGGAAAAGCCACTGAAATAGAGAGAGGCACCCGGGTAATAGGGAATATAGAACATAATGTCATCCAGTGCCTCTGTCCAGTATTCTCGCCTGATCGTTTCAAATAGAGTCTCTTCTGCCAGGAAATCCAATGTTCCCCGCCACCATTCAAACTCCTTGATCCCCCCTATGTGGTCGTAACGGGACCGGGTGGCCAGAATGCCATCCAGCTTGCTGATCTGATATTTGTTGATCAGGCTCCTGATATCGGGAGGGCTGTCCACCAGCAATTCGTAGCCGGGTAGGGAGAACAAAAGGGCATTGCGTTCCCGGACCAGCTTTCCCCCTTCGTTTCGTGCCCGCGTGCAATGGGCGCAGTCGCAATTGATAGCCGGGATGCCTTCGGCCGCGCCGGTGCCCAGAAACTGAATCCGCACGGTCCAACCTCCAGGTGTGGGGTCGGTGGCAACCTGACCTCATGCCCTTGCCAGAGGCTTTCTGAACCCCATCTGCTCCATCTACTGTGGTGCTATCCAAACCTTCAAAGGCTCTCAATAGCCTGGTTCATTATAACACAAGACTCCCTGGATTCCAAACTGGTGCCTCGCTTTATTTATGCAGCTCCCTTCTGAGTAAAAGCACTCGGTAGAGAACCACAACATGGGTCAGCCCTGCTAAGAGCACCAGGGTCCAATAGACCTGGCCTGCCAGACTCCCCAGCATCACGAAGAAAAGTCGGATGTCACGAGAGGGAAAAGCTACGACCCCATGGTCAAAGCGGGTGCCCGTGCTGGCTTCCGCACGGGCAGCGGAGTAGCTGACCATCAGCGAGCCCAAAAGAGCCAGCAGGCCAACGAGCCATGTCCCCGGCCAGCGCTCAAAGCGTACAGCCCACAGGATCATCCCCAGGATGATAGCCGCATCGGCATAGCGGTCGAGGACCGCGTCGTAGAAAGCGCCAAAGGGTGAGGTCAATCCCTTCAGACGAGCGATTTCACCGTCCACACCGTCAACGATGGAGGAGCACTGAGCCAGAAACCCGCCCAGGATATTGGAGCCCCAAGCGAAGGCAACAGCGGCCAGGAGAGCGATCAGGAAACTGACGGAGGTGACCTGATTAGGCGTTACCCCGGTGGGAGCCAGCAGCCTGGTTATAGGGCGTGAGATTTTTCTGTTCAGATATCTTGATACCAACCCATCATAGCCTGGTTTTCTCTCCATTGTTGAACCTCCCAGGGCATGTATCTGCCCGGTGGATCATTCTTGAGGGATCGGAGCAGCCTTTCCACGTACTGCAAGTCGGCCACGGTATCCACATCCATCCAGAAAGCCCCAGAGACGTCACAAGCCCGTAGTCCCTTTAGAATGATCAGCCTCCGAACGGCCTCAGTGACGGTGCAACGTCCATCTTGTTTTTGCATCAGCTCAGCCACGATGGGGAAGATGATAGGGCTGAAAAGAAAGACCCCTGTGTCAATGGCATTCCAGTCCTCCAGGTCCTTGCCGATACGGGTAATCTGACTCGCCTCGTTCACCCAGACTTTGGTAGCGTCTTTCACTTGAGGAGGGGCTTTAGCTGCCCGGTCTACACATAAGGTATCGTCCATCTCTTCTTCTAACAGCTTCCTCAAGATGGAGGAGGCGACCATGTGGTCGGCCATAGTCAGGATGAAAGCCTCGTCTGTCAGGAAAGGCCGGGCGGCATAGATGGAGGTGCCATTTCCTCCCTGATACCATGGGTTGGGGGCATAGGACACTTTCAGGTCATAACGGCTGCCGTCGCCTATTTCCCTGACAATCATCTCCCCGCGATAACCAATCACAATAACCAACTCTCTGATGTCCACCTGCCTGTAAGAAAGGATTGTGTACTCAATAAGCGGTTTATCCAATATGGGGACCAGTGGCTTAGGACAATGGTTGGTCAGAGGGGCCAACCGGATGCCATCTCCTGCGGCTAGAATGACTCCTTTCACCTTTCACCTCCTCATCGGTAGCCATACTGGGTGCCCACAAGAAACAAAAAGACCGTCAGCAGT
>JBBIJG010000493.1:0-2620 GCA_037446095.1 Caldilineae bacterium | reverse complement strand
CTCACCGCTGAAGGGAAGGTGCCGGAGCGCGTAGCCATCATCCACTGCGTGGGCAGCCGCGACGAGCGCGCCAACCGTTACTGCTCCCGTGTGTGTTGCATGTATGCTATGAAGCACGCCCACCTGGTGCGCGACAAGACCGGCGCAGAGGTATACGAGTTCTACATGGACATGCGCGCCTTCGGCAAAGCCTACGAAGAGTTCTACGAGCGCATCCAGGAAGAGGGGGTTTTCATGATCCGCGGCAAGGGGGCCAAGGTGGAGGTCTTGCCCGACGGTAAACTGCGGGTGAAGGGGGAGAATGCCAATCTGGGGACCATGGTGTCAGTGGACGTGGACATGGTGATCCTGGCCACGGCCATCGAGGCCCAGCCCGACGCCGACCGGATCGCGTCCCTCTTCGGCCTGGGTCGCACAGAGGACGGCTTCTTCGCCGAGGCCCATCCTAAACTGCGCCCGGTGGAGACCAACACCGAGGGCGTCTTTCTGGCCGGGGCCTGCCAGGGACCACGGGACGTGCCGGACACGGTGGCTCACACTGGCGCGGCGGTCTCCATGGCCCTGGCATTGCTGGACAAGGGGGAGGTCACTATCTCGCCCGCCACTGCTGTTGTAAATGAGGAACTCTGCTCTGCCTGCAAGACCTGCATCGCCCTCTGCCCGTATGGCGCCATCAGTTTCGTCGTGGAGGACAATGTGGCGCGCGTCAACGAGGCGCTGTGCAAGGGGTGTGGCACCTGCGTTGCCGCCTGCCCGGCCGGAGCCATCATTGGACGGCACTTCACGGACGAGCAAATTCTGGCCCAGATAGAGGGACTGCTGGCAGTGGCAGTATAAAATTACGTTTCACGTTATCACGTGGGACGTGAAACGTAAAAGTGTGAAACGTGAGGAGTATGGCAATGAGCGAATCTTTTGAACCGAGGATCGTCGGTTTCTTGTGCAACTGGTGTACCTACGCCGCAGCCGACACGGCTGGTGTATCCCGTATGCAGCAGCCACCCAATGTAGACATCATCCGCGTGATGTGCTCCGGGCGCATAAACCCAGCTTTTGTGCTCAAGGCCTTCGCTGAAGGAGCCGACGGCGTCATCGTCTCCGGCTGCCACCCGCCCGGTGACTGTCACTACACCAACGGCAATTTCAAGACCTTCCGCCGTATGCCGCTGCTGGAAGCGCTGCTGGCACAGTATGGCATCGAGAGGGAACGCTTCCATTGGGGTTGGATCTCCGGCGCAGAGGCCGCCAAGTGGGCCCAGTTGGGGCGCGATTTCACGGAGCAGGTGAGGGCTCTGGGGCCACTCAACTGGAAGCGCGAACTGGCGAGCAAGGAGTGATTGCCATGACCCGAAGAAATTCGTGGCAAATAAGGAGGAGTTATGGCAAACACTGAGAAACTCAAACTGGGCCTCTACTGGGCCGCCTCGTGTGGCGGGTGCGAGATCGCCATCGTGGAGTTGCGAGAAAAGATCCTGGACCTGGCTGCAGCGGCGGACATCCTCTTCTGGCCCGTGGCCATGGACTTTAAGTACAAGGACGTGGAGGCCATGCCCGACGGTCACATTGACGTTTGCCTCTTTAACGGCGCCATCCGCACCAGCGAGAACGAGCACCTGGCCCACCTGCTGCGCCAAAAGTCGAAGGTGCTGGTGGCCTTTGGGTCGTGTGCCCACGAGGGCTGCATCCCGGGCCTGGCCAATCTGTTCGACCGTCAGTCCATCTTTGAGCGTGTCTACCTGGAGGCGCCTTCTGTGGACAATTCCCAGGGCGTCCTGCCGCAGACCTCCTACCAGTTGCCCGAAGGCGAGGTGACCATCCCCAAATTCTACAACACGGTCAAAACCCTGAGTCAGGTGGAGGATGTGGACTACTTTGTGCCCGGCTGTCCGCCGCAGGCCCCTCAGATTTGGGCTGTGGTCGAGGCCATTCTGGCCGGCAACCTGCCGCCCAAGGGGAGCGTGGTGGGAGCCGGCGAGAAGACGGTCTGCGACGAGTGCAAGCACAAGCGGGAGGAAAAGCGCATCAAAAAGTTCTACCGTCCCCACGAGATCATCCCTGACTCTGAGAAATGCCTCTTCGACCAGGGGATCATCTGCGCGGGGCCGGCCACGCGGAGCGGCTGCGGTGCCCTTTGTCCCACGGTGGACATGCCCTGCCGGGGTTGTTATGGCCCGCCGCCTCACGTCATTGACCAGGGTGCGGCGCTCCTCTCGGCGGTGGCTTCGGTGGTAGACGCCGACGCCGAAGAGGAGGCCGCCCGCATCGTGGGAGAAATCGTGGACCCGATGGGCACTTTCTATCGTTTCGGACTGCCATCGTCACTGTTACACCGGGCGAGATTGGAAGAGTAAGGGCAAGAGGTAAGAGGCAAGAAGGCTGCATCCTGCATCTTGCATCGTATTAAGGAGACCATCATGCACAAGATCACCATTGATCCCATAACCCGCCTGGAAGGCCACGGGCGGATTGACATCTTCCTCAACGAAGAGGGGAATGTCGCCAATGCCTATCTGGTCATCCCCGAGTTGCGGGGGTTTGAAAAGTTCGCTGAGGGCCGCCCCGTGGAGGAGATGCCGCGCATCACGCCGCGCATCTGCGGCGTCTGCCCGGAGGCACACCA
>JBBIJG010000492.1:0-2108 GCA_037446095.1 Caldilineae bacterium | reverse complement strand
CTCTTCTTCAAAGACACGAATTAAGCCTTTCCAGTCTTTGTCTGTTCCTCTGGATGAAGGCTCTGAAAGTTTTTGTTAAATCGTATTTTTCCACTTCGCCCAATGGGACCCATTTCAGTTCTGCAGCGTCATCCGCAGCCTTAAGCGTTCCACCCCTAAGCTTCACGAAGTAGTCAATCATGACAAAATGGTATTTTACTCTGCTATTCCCATCCACAATTATGTAGTTGACAACATCGATGAGTTCTGGCTTCTCAACATCAAGCCCCGTTTCCTCCCTAATCTCCCTCATCACCGTCTGCTCTACTGTTTCGCCCAACTCCACCAAACCGCCTGGAATACTCCACTTCCCCCTTCCAGGCTCACCTTTCCTCTTCTCAAGCAGGATTTTGCCGTTGCAGACTATAACCGCGCCGATGCCTAGGATTGGTTGGTTTGGATAAAGCCTCTTCAAAGCCATGCCTCTTTACTATAGTAGTGGCATGTGCTGTTAAGATTTATGGAGACGGTCTTTGCCTTTGAATTTGCTATTTGCTTAGGTATCTCCATGAAAGGACTATGCCTATTGTCGCCACTGTGACTGCAAATATTCCAACGTATGTGAAGTCCAAAGCAAGTTGCGCCCAATCAGTGTTGAATATCAAGAGCTGCCTCACTGCATCGGTTGTGTAAGTTAGCGGGTTGTACTGCGCTATTGTCTGGAGCCAATCAGGCATAAACTTGGTCGGAAAGAAGGCATTGCTTGCAAACATCAGGGGCAGGTTTATCAGGTTCATGACAGCCATAGGAGTCTCCATCCGCGTCGATCTTATGGTGATTGCGATGAAGAGCGAAGACAAACCCACACATACTAGGAACATGATCGCAAAAACGCCCAATATATTAAGTGGGCTGAAGTTTGCCCCAAACTGAAGACCGAATGCGACAGCAATGACTATTATGATGCCAGCTTGGAACATTGATCGCAATGTTGCAGAAAGGACCTTGGAGAATATTATCACCGATCTGGATACAGGTGTGCTTAGAGCCTTGTTTAGGAAGCCCAAGCGTCTGTCCCAGACTATTGACATACCGCTGAACATTGTTGTAAAGAGGGCTGTGAAGGCAATCATACCCACAGCCATAAAGGAAAAGTAATCAGTCGTGTTAAATGCACTTTCCATGATACTTGATTGGAGCCCGGCAAAGTAGATCCCTAACTGTTGAAGCTGCTCTTGGGTCAATGGCGGGTTTAGTTGTGGCAGCGGGATTGAGGTGCCAGAGAATACAGCGCCTATGTTCATTGCTTTTCCTAGCAGACCCATCCAAAGAATCGGCTGAATTATGGTAAGTAAGAATATCACAGGGGCTTTGTACCATTTCTTAAGCTCCCGGTTGGTCAAGGCCCAGATGCCGTGGAGCTTGCTTGGGTTATGCTCATTTAATTCGCTCATCTTGCCCTCGCCCTCCTCAGGGTTATTCTTTGAGTCCTAAAGGCTTCCTTCGATTCTTCAGCGTCCCTTATTGTTCTGCCCGTGTAATCCAAGTAAACCTCGTTTAATGTTGGCTTTGTAAGCGAAAGTTTTGTTACAACATATCCCTTCCGCCTTAAAGCTTCAATAATTAATGGTGCTGTGAGCTCGCCATCTTCAGCCTTAATCACGTATGCGCCATCTTGTTTCTTGACTTCTTTAACGTTGTCAATTTTCTCCAAAAGTCCGCTGACTTCCGCTTCCCCTTGGATACTTAGGGTGATTATGTCGCCGCCTAAATTGTCTTTCAATTCTGTTGGGGAGCCTATCACAATTATTTTTCCATGGTCAATTATTGCTATGCGGTCGCATAGGGCGTCTGCCTCTTCAAGATAATGGGTTGTCATAAAAAGCGTCATGTTAAACTCCTTCTTCAGCATCCTAATGTAGTTCCAAGTTGCCGCTCTGGTTTGAACGTCTAAACCCAATGTTGGCTCATCTAAGAAGAGCACTCGTGGTCTGTTAATTAACCCACAGGCAAGTTCAAGCCTACGCCGCATGCCGCCCGAATAGGTCTCAACCTTTTTGTCCTTGAAACTTGTTAACTCAACAAGCTCCAAAAGTTCAAGGGCGCGCCTTTTTGAAACTTCGCGGGGT
>JBBIJG010000491.1:0-3849 GCA_037446095.1 Caldilineae bacterium | reverse complement strand
TGAATTATTGTGTCGTTGTATCCCTGCGCTATAGACCCGGACGCGTCAAAGGTTATTGATAGATTTACACCGGCTGGACATGGATACCATTGGAAATCGGCTATGGGAGGCAAAACCTTTGGTTGCACGCCAAAGGTCATGGAGTTTGAGACGTGGCTTCCTCCGTATCCTGTGCCTGCATATACATAGTATGTCCCTGATTGAGCGAACGCTAAGGAGAAGTTTATGTTGAAGTTTTGCAGCGGGGTTGCCGGTGTAAGCGGTGGGTCTGAACAGTCTTGGTAACTTATTATGTTAAATGTGGCGGCTTTCTCTGGGCAGTAGGGGAAGCCTCCCTCCTTAGGTGTTTGGTTAAAGACACTTGCATACAACGTTGCAGTTCCTAAGGGGGATTCGTAGGGGATTTCAAAGGAAAGTATTAATGTTTCCTCCGCCTGCGGGGGCATCAATTCTCCGAAGGGAAAATAGGCTTTGCATGGAGCTTTGTTTGAGAACTCGATATATATTCCTATTAAGACTGGTTTGTATACGCTTGCATAATTCTTCCACTTGATTTTGTAGTACGCTAGCGATCCTTTCAAGAAGGATGTTTGGGGTATTCCGTGGGCGTCGCACACATACAATTCAGTTATATTTACTTCAAAATTTCCGCTTTGAATTTCTCCCGTGGGGGCTGTTCTGATTAGATAGGGGTTTTGGGATGGTGAATCTACCTGTATTCCAACAAGGGCGTCTGAAACTGGGACGCCGTCTAGGGTTACGTTTCCCGTTATTGTTACCATGTCACCTGTATAGTAGATTTGTTTGTCTGTTGATATGTTAAGGAACAGGGTGGAGGCTTCAATCCTGTTTGGAATGCTAATAATGGTTATAAGCATCGAAATTAGGACGAACAAGCACCACGTGTTTTTGCTCATAAGCCTTCTCTCCCCACATGATTTTAGTGCATAACTACGATAAATGTTTTGTTCCACAAACAAAAAAGGGGGTGAAGGGCGGGTAGGTTGAGTAAACTAAGGCTTCTTTATTACGAATGTGTTGGAGGCTTCTGGGCAGTATGGAACTCCGCCGAACCATGGCAGCTGGTTGTAAGCGTTTGCATACACTGTGGCTATTCCAACAACAGCGTTTGTGGGCATTGGAACCGTGAAGTCTGTGGAGTATGTCTTAAACTCGTCGATTGGCAGGTGGTATTCGCCCCAGCCGACTGTGGTTTCGAAGGTTGCATAGCCGATGAAGAAGCCTAACTCATCATAGACTGTAACTGTTAATACTACGGGTATCAGCTGCATACTGAGGGTTCTATACTCAACCGTGAACTCCATGTCGGGCGGGTTCGTCTTGCTTTGAGTGTACTCCGTATATTTGGAGTATACACTTGTTATTTCTACAGGCCACCACACCATGAAGCATAGTGTGTCATTCTTAATCTGTTCTGCAACCTCAACTGTGGCTATTACGCACCATTGTCCAAGAACTCTTTCCGCTGGGTTAACACACGGCCATGGTATTCTGAACCTAACGGTGGCTATGCCATCCTCGTTTGTGTAGGCTTCTCTGTATATGTAGAATTCACCGTGGCGGATTTCAAAGCCCACCAGCTTCATTTGCACAGGATAATCGTTATAGACAACCCTGGCGTTTAGCACCACTTCAGCTTGGGGTGCGAACATGTCGCTTGGGTTGTTTGGACCTTGGCCTCCGTATGGATAGACATACTGTGTGAATAGGTCGATTTGCAAGCCTAGAACTTTAATTGGGCAGCGGTATTGGGCGTGCTCCGATAGTCCCAAGGGAACAGTGTAGCCGAACATGTCGTAAACTTCTTCCTCTCTTATCTGGAGCGTTATCCAGCATTCGGGTTCAAGCGGGAACAGCGTCTCTTTAACCGCTGTAAAGTGTAGTCTGAACAGCATTCCCTCCCCGCTTGGGAATGGAGGCACCCATTGGCCAGTTTCTGGATCTGGCACTATTACGGCTCCGGCGAACCACTTGTTATGGCAGTATGGCAAGGCTGGATCGCCGTGGAAGTCGTTTTCGGCTACATATAGCACTGACTCGCCATTATTTGCGAATCCGTCAAGCCATGTTCCAACCTCGTAATATGTTGCCTGTAGGCATGTAGTATCAAACCACAATGCAAACTGGAAGGCCACTATGCTCCATCCAGCATCAACATCCCTGACCCAAATTTCAACAGCCACGTCGTCGCCAACTTTTTCGGGCTTCAAAATCGCTGGCTTCGCATAGAATATCGGCACCGTTGCCGGTGGAGCCCACTGAATCTTCAGATAGCCCTTCTCAAGAATTGGCATTATAGTTTCCGTTCCGGTGTATATTGCCGTCCAGTCCGGGTCCCAGTTGAATACGCTTGTGACAAGAGGATTCACCCTGTTCACTGAAGCTTTTATACGGAATTGTATTTGGGCTAGGGTTCCTGACCCATTGAAGCTCCAATATTCACCGTCAGGCATGATGTACGCGCAACCCCACTTCAGAAGCTTAAGCCCTTCAGGAGTATCTTCGACCACTACTGATGGAGAAACTATAGTCCATCCTCGCCTTTCCGGCTCTGCGAATATGTGGTCTACTGGTCGCCATGCAAGAACGTACTCCAAAACGTTAGGGTCAAAGACTATGCCGATACCCCAGCCTATAACATCCTCAGCGTCCGGTATAGTGACGTTAATGAAGAATGTCTTGTCATACTGATCTCCTGTGAAGTTTACATGTTTTGTGCCTATAGTGCCAGCGTCAGGCATTGAAGCAGTCCACCTAGCTGGATAGCTGCTTGGACCTGGGTTTAATATCTGAAGGGTCATTGGCGACGCATAAACCGGCGAAACCCTTAATGCAGCCAGCATCGATGTTACCAGCAGAATCGCAACAGTAGCTGTCACTGCCTTAAGAAACTTGCTTTTCATACACTCTCCCTTCTCCTTCTTTTCAGCAATAAATAATTTTGAACTATTAGAATTTAAGCATTCCGGAATTATCTTCTATTCCAAACAAAAGCAAGGGTTAAAAATGGATAAAATTAGCTTATTGCGTAGCATGCTACATAGTGGGCTTTTCCAACATCAACTAGTGGAGGCTCTTCCCTTCGGCACTTTTCCATAACGAGCGGACAACGCGGATGAAACCTGCAGCCGCTGGGCGGATTTATTGGACTGGGAACCTCACCCCTTAGTGGGGCCCTCTTTACACGTTTAGAGGGATCAGGCAGTGGCACAGAGCTTATAAGCGCCTTGGCGTATGGGTGTAACGTGTTCTTGAAAATCTCCTCGGTTGGCGCATACTCGACAATTTTGCCTAAATACATCACTGCCACCCTGTCACTTATACACTCAACTATACTTAAATCGTGACTTACGAATAAATATGTCAAGTTAAACTCTTTTCGAAGATCTTGGAAGAGGTTTAAGAGCTGCGCCCTCACCGAAACGTCAACAGAAGATGTAGGTTCATCTAGAACTATAAATTCGGGGTTCGTGACGATGGCCCTCGCTATGGCTATCCTTTGCCTCTGTCCACCACTGAATTCGTGGGGATACCTAAACATCTGATTCTCACTTAACCCCACGCTTTCCAGAACCTTGACAACCCTTTCGTACGCCTCTCTTCCTTTAGCCAAACCTTGAGCAACGAGGGGTTCAGCAACAATGTCTTTAACGAGCATTCTTGGGTCTAATGATGTCGTTGGATCCTGGTAAACAATCTGCATCCGCCTCCTTAACAGTCGAAGCTTATATCCGGTAAAAGTTGTTAGGTCATATTCTCTTCTCAGCTCATTTAATCTTTTTTTAATTCCCGCAAGCTCTTTTCTCGAGGCCTTTTTTTGCTTAGCTT
>JBBIJG010000490.1:0-3524 GCA_037446095.1 Caldilineae bacterium | reverse complement strand
ATGATGTCGTCAGGGGCACGGCCCAGGCGCGCAGCAAGGACGTCGAAGGGAAAGATGGGAGTGTACGGCTCCATCGTGGCGACGTCAGGGCGCACCAGGTCTGCGATGTTCATGGATAGGCACCTCTCCTTTGTTCTGCTGCGATGGCATGGGCGGTGAGCGATTCTGCGTCTGCGATACGGGCAGCCGCCGGGCAAAGCCGGGTTGCGGTTTCAGCGTCCAGCCCGATGACGTTGACGATCTTGACAAAGTCAAGCACGTTCACTGGCGAAGCGAAGCGGGCCGTGCCGCCGGTGGGCATGATGTGGCTCGGCCCGGCCACGTAATCGCCCAGCACCTCGAAGGAGTGCTCGCCCAGGAAGAGCCCGCCCGCGTTGCGGATGCGCTCAGCCCACACCTCCGGCTCGCGGACGGACAGGCAGAGGTGTTCCGGAGCGAACTCGTCGGCCAGGCGCACGGCAGTCTCCAGGTCGGGGGTGATGACGATGCCGCCCTGCCCGGCCAGCGATTCGGTGATGATATCCGCCCGGCTGAGGGGAACCCCTTCCCCATCCTCTCTCCTACGAGAGGGGAGGACCCCTCCCCCGGCCCCTCCCCTACAAGGGGAGGGGAGATTTAGCTGCCGGGCGACCTCGGCCTGCACTGCCTCGGCCAATCGGCGGGAGGGGGTGAGCAGGATGGCGGTGGCCAGCACGTCGTGTTCCGCCTGGGCCAGGAGGTCAGCGGCCACCCAGACCGGGTTGGCTGAATCGTCGGCCACGACCACCGTTTCCGTCGGCCCGTACAGCCCGTCCAGCCCCACCTGGCCATAGACCTGCCGCTTGGCCAGGGTGGTGAACAGCCCTCCGGCCCCCACGATCTTGTCCACGCGGGGTATTGTCTCGGTGCCGTAGGCCAGTGCGCCAATGGCCTGGGCACCGCCCAGCCGGAAGAGCCGGTCCACCCCGGCGATGTGGGCAGCGGCCAGGATAACGTCTGGCACGCAGCCACCGGGCCTGTCGGGTGGGGTACAGACAGAGACCTCGTCCACGCCGGCCACGCGGGCCGGGATGACAGCCATCGGCAGCGAGGAGGGGAGCGGGGCAGTGCCACCGGGCACGTAGACGCCTACCCGCGCCAGCGGTATCACCCGCTGGCCCAGTGTCCCTCCCATTTCGGTCGTCGTCCATGAGGGGATGAGCTGACAGGCGTGGAAGGCACGGATGCGCCCGGCAGCCAGGTTCAGCGCATTGGCCAGGTCGGGGGGGAGGGAGTCATAGGCGGCTTCCCAAGCCTTTGCTGGCACCTCCAAATCGTCGAGCGTCAGACCATCAATACGAGCCGTCCAGTCGCGTAGCGCTTCGTCGCCACGCTGGCGCACGTCGGCCAGGATGCGGGCCACAGCCTCTTCGGGAGTCAGCTCCTCGCCAAAGACGCGCCGGATGCCCGCTCGCACCGATTCCGGCACCTCATCAAGGGCCATCATATCCCGACGGCGGAGTATCGTCTGGCGGGCTTGTTCCCAGTCGTGGTAAATCCTTAGCATGCTCCTCTGAGAGCCTCCATCATCGCCCGGTAGCGAGCAGGTTCTTCTTCAAAGATGTAGCTCACCGGGGCCACAACGACGCCGCTGCCACCGATGGCGCGCAGTTCAGCCACGGCCTGGAAGAGCTGATCCCGGCGCACGATGATGTGGACGGCGTACCAGTTGGGGTTGCCGTCCCGGACGACCACCGGCGAGATGGTGGGCCCCTGGAGCCCGCCGAGGGTGTTTTGAGCAAACATCCGCTGGGCGATGGCTTGGGGCGATTCGCCCCGCATATTGGCAAAAACTGCCACGTGGTCCACGGCCCGCAGGTGAGCCTCGATGAACTCCAGCAATGTGCGGGCCACGGCCAGCACTTGGGGGCGTGATTGGAGGGCAGCCCGGTTGGCGATCAGGCCAGCCTGGGAATGAAGGATCGTGCCATCGCTCAGAGGGCGCAGCCGGTTGTCGCGCAACGTCTGCCCGGAGGAGACCAGGTCGGCGATCAGATCGGCGTAGCCGATAGCTGGAGCAACTTCCAAAGTGCCTTCAACGTTGATAAGGGTGTAGGGGGTGATAGCATGGCGGTCTAGAAACTTGCCGGCGAGGCGAGGGAACTTGGTCGCTACTCGAAGGGGGCGGGCCAAAGTGCGGGTGTAGGCAGCCAGATCGGCCATCGTGTGCACCGTATCCCACCCTTCTGGCACAGCCAGGCACAAGCGGCAATGGCCGAAGTTGAGCGCATCGTGGAGTATTAGCACTGCGTTGTTATCTCCCTGGCGCTCGGCCACCACATCCATCCCGGTGATGCCAAAATCCACGCTGCCATCGCGCACACTGACCACGATGTCACCAGGCCGCTGGAAGAGAACGGTCAGCCCGGGCAGAGCCGGGATGTGGGCGGCGTACTGGCGGGGGTTGGGTTTGTCTACTTTCAGGCCACAGGCGGCCAGAAAATCCAGCGTCGCCTGGGCCAGGCGGCCCTGGCTGGGCAGTGAGAGACGGATGTCGGTACGTTGGTCCATTGGACACTCCTGGCAAACAAAAAACCCTCGCCGGGTTGACCGGGAGGGCAAATGCGCAAAAGTTCATTCAGGAACGCCAACACAGGCCTCCCCGGTCGGGCGGCAAGAGCTCATGATGTGTTCCCTGGGCATGCGTTCGAGCGCTCATAGCAAAAATATTTTACCACCGTCTTGGGAAAAGTCAAGCTTTTTGGTCATGGGGCTTGGGCAGCGGGGCGGGGGGTGTGGGGGGTCGGCTTACCGCCCCTGCGCTCAGGGCGGAGAAAGTACCCCTCAAGCTCCCCAGGCTTCCGCTGCCGCCGGCCCTCATGCACGAGCCGGGGCTGCCGTGCAGGCTGGTGGTTGAAACCGCGCCTGAGGGGGCGTTGTCGCGCCAGGCCGACCGCCTGCGCGGTCGAGTTGGGGCGTCCCTGTAGGAGGACACCCGGCCAAAGGCCCTCTATGGCTTTCAGGCCCTCTCACGCAGCATAGCCATCAATCTGGCCGAATGGGTGTGGCAGATGGCCACGGCGATGGCGTCGGCCGCGTCGTCCGGCTGGGGGACGCTGTCCAAGCCCAGGAGCATTTTGACCATCTGCTGGACCTGGTCTTTGGTTGCCTGTCCATAGCCGGCAATGGCCTGCTTGACCTGAAGGGGGGTGTACTCGTAGATGGGTAGCCCGGCGTTGGCGGCAGCCAGAAGGGCCACACCCCGGGCCTGGCCCACGCTCATGGCTGTGCGCACGTTCTTGCTAAAGAAGAGCTCCTCCACAGCGACCGCTGTGGGTTGTCGGTCCTCAATCAAAGCCGTCAATTCCCGGTAGATGTGCTGCAGGCGCTCTGGCAGAGGCCAATGAGGGGAAGTGGTGATCACCCCGTAGGCCACCAGGGTCAGATGGTCCCCTTCACTTTTCACCAACCCATACCCGGTGAGGGCTGTGCCGGGGTCTATCCCCAGGACCAACATCAAGCCGCCTCGTATTTGGCCATGACTTCGTCGCTGATGTCCAGATTGG
>JBBIJG010000489.1:0-4311 GCA_037446095.1 Caldilineae bacterium | reverse complement strand
AACAGGAGACTATAGGCTGACTTTTGGGATTGCTTCTTTTGTTGTTTTAGCGGGAATTATCGGAACGGTGGTTGACGCTGTGATGCAGGGTATACAGGAATATCAGAAATTGGCGGTTATGCGTGTTTTGGCTCAAATCGCTCGAATAGTCGTCTCCATAGCGTTGCTTCTCCTTGGGTATGGGCTCGTCGCCGTCTTAACCGGGTGGATTGTATCGTGGCTCGCATTATCTCTAATGTGTCTGCCTACGATTTCTAACCGCTTAAGCCTTGAATCTGGAGAGGCGTATCCGCACAGAGAAATTATACAGTACTCTTCTCCCCTTATGGTTTCGCAGCTTTTGCTCCTCGCTTCCAACTGGATAGACTTATTCATGGTGATGATTTATGTAACGGCGCCGGAGCTCGGAGCCTACAATGTAGTAATTACTGCCTCGGGACTGTTAGGAGCGCTAATACTTGCGCCGATAACGTCCACCTTACTGCCGACCATATCCCAGATTTACGGAGAAAACGGCTCCATAAAGCAAGCGTTCATGAAGGCTACGAGATACATAGCCCTAATTTATATACCTGCAGCCTTCGGTTTAGCTGCGCTCGCTGGTCCAGCTATTCAATTACTCGCTGGAGCGGCTTACGGAGAGTCCGTCGTGCCTCTGGCCCTAATCTCGTTGGCATCTATAACGAACGCATTGGCATTACCCATAATAACGGTTCTCCAGACGATAGGCGACACAGTTAAAGTCTTCAAAATAACCGCTGTAGCCGTAGTCGCCGACGTGGTAACATGCCTTTCCATAATACCTACAATGGGCATCGTGGGCGCCTCCGTAGGAAGATGCTCTCTCTTCCTTTTCACCTTTATCTACGCCATGTACGAGGCAAGAGATGTCATCGCAATAAAATTCGACAAGGAAGCCGTATGGAAAGCCACCTTGGCGTCCACAATCATGGCAGCGCCGCTATTTATGCTGCAAAAATGGAATTCCTCACTAATAGTCTTGCCGGGCTACATAATCCTAGGAGCTGCAACTTATCTCTTAGCGATTAAAGCTTTGAAGGGAATTAACGGAGAGGATTTCTCCCTCCTGGAACAGGCGCTTCCGCAAAAGCTGAGATGGATAACGAAACCATTAACGTGGAAGAGCAGTTAGAGGATAATTGAATAGATTTAAATGTGAATTTAAATGAGTCTTAAGGCGTGGAGTAAATAAGCATGAGTGCCTTGCAAAAGGCTAGTAAAGTGCGGATTGAAGGAAAAGTTCAAAGGATGGGTTATAGGCGTTTCATAGTGGACACTGCCCAAGACTTCGGGATTTCCGGCTATGTGAAAAATGAGAAAGACGGGTCTGTGACGGTTTTTGCGCAAGGGGCAGAGCGACAGTTAAACAAGTTCCTAAAGAGAATAAGAGCGCCTCCGCAACCTATAACCGTTAAAAAATTCGCTGAAAAAGCCGTGGCTCCAAATGCAAAAATGAAGCATTTTGAGGTAAAATTTGGCTCAATCGCCGAAGAACTTCAAGAGGGATTCGGGGCTATGGAGAAGGAATTTAGGGACTACAGAGATGAATTTAGAGGTTTTAAGGGTGAATTTAGAGATTATAGACAAGAGTTTAAAGATTATAGACAAGAGTTTGGAGGTTTTAAGGATGAGTTTAAGGATTACCGAGAGGAGTTCAGGGATTATAGGCAAGAGTTTAGAGATTACAGGCAGGAGTTCAGAGGATTCGCTGAAAGAACCGATGAGAGTTTCAAAATTCTAGGGGAAAAATATGGCGAAATATCCGAGAAATTAACTCAGGTTCTTGAGACGCTGCAAAAGGAGTCTTTGGAGACAAGGAAGGAGCTCACTAGGGCTGTGAACAGGCTTTCGGAACTCGTTGAGCTGTTCCTAACCAAGCAAAAACAAGTAGAAGCTTAAACCTTGAGTTCGATGTTTGATTTTGTTAGGTCTTCTGAGTTTTTGTATTTGTCTATTTTCTTAGCTGGAGTAGTGCTTAGAGGGATACCTGAGTTGTTGGTGTCTTGGTATCCCATCGGTTATGAAACAATTACGTATTATGCTCCTGCGGTTTTGTCTTTTTATGGGCGGAGCTTACTGGATGTTTTTGTGGGCGCTTTTAGGCACGGTTTGCTTTTCTATGTTTTAATGTGGCTTGTGGCAAATGTTAGTGGAGCCCACGCCTTCCTTGTCTTAAAGGTTGCTGGACCCTTGCTCTATGGTTTTTTGGCTTTTTCCTTTTTGGTCTTTCTGAGGCATGGGTTAAAACTGGATTGGAAGATGGCGTTTGCGTCTGCTCTGTTATTGGTTTTTCAGGTGGCTGCTTTAAGGGAGTCTTGGGATAGGTTCAGAAACGTTTTGGGGTTGATTTTTGTTTTCGCCGCGTTAACTGCATTGAAAAGTGGGAGCAGGTTTAAGTGGCCGTTTGTGGCTTGCTTCGCTGTTTTAACTGTGCTTTCCCGTGATTATGTTGCGTTAGTTCTGTTCGTTGCCGTTTTGGGTTTCGCAGTTTTAGAGAGGAAGAATAGGGTAATTTCATTGGTTTCGTTGGTTCCTGCTTTTGCGATATTTTGCGTTGTGAATTTTCCGCGGCAGCTTTGGTGGAATTACGTCGCGGATGGTCAATATGCCTTAGGAAATTATCTGTGGGCGGTGCAGGACGCCTTCTCCATTTTCGCTGTTTGTTATCTTCCTCTTCTGCCTTTCGTGGTTAAGGGCTTTAGAAGGGATAGGCTGTTCGATCCTATGGTTGGCTTTCTTCTTCTCGGTTCTTTCAGCGTTGTTTTAATCCCTTGGTTTGCTGTTCCAGGCTATCAGCGGTGGCTAATACTCCTAGTTTTTCCGTTTAGTGTCTACGCCGTTTGGGGGTTTGAGCGTTTGCGTTTTTTTGATAAGGAGAATTTTAGGAGGTTGGCGGCGGTTATTTTGGTTTTCGCTGTGATTGGCGTGGGCTATTCTACCGGTGTGTTTTCGTATGTGACGCCGAATAATAGTTGGGTTCCGACGAGTTTGGTTCAGTCTTCTATTGGTTGGGATCAGATCGACGATGTTAAGGGCGTGTTAGGCTGGCTCGATGAAAATGCTTTGGCTAATTCGTCTCTGCTTAGTGAAGAGAGGTTTTACGGTTGGGCTTTAATCTATTTGAAGCGTGCGAACAATGACATTGTGGTTATTGGTTATTCGGCTAATTCTTCTCCTGCGCCTGCTTTAGAGAAGGCGTTAAGCGATGGTTTCGGCTGCATTTACCTCGTTTGGTACACCGACTCGAGCTTAGAAGGTTTTCAATTGATCTATTCCCATAACAGCGTTTCCATTTTTAGATATGTGCAATAAGCTGGTTATGAAGCGGTTTCTGCGGAGAGTTAAGGGGTATTTCAGGGAAAATCTTGGGGCTCCTTTCGTTATTGGATTTCAAATTCTCCTTTTGACCTGCGCATGCCTGCTGGTTATGGGCAATTCGGCTTTGGCGAACGACTTGGCGGTGGCTGCTTACTTCTCCTTGGTCATCGGCGTCGTCCTGCAGTTTGTTTCTTTTCTAAGATATGGGGGAGAAGGGCAGGGGAAAAATGAGCGATAGGCCTAAGCTTTCAGTTGTTATGCCCGCCTATAATAACGGTCACATTGTGGAGGAAGCCATCCGCCGTGTGGATGGCGCTGTTAGGCGGTTGGGGATCGGATATGAACTTATCGTTGTGGATGATGGAAGCGTTGATGACACCCGTAGAAAGGCGGTTGAGTACGCCAATTGTAATGGGCATGTTAAAGTGGTCGGCTATGAGAGGAACATGGGGAAGGGCTACGCCATAAAGACGGGCTTTGCGCATGCTAGGGGCGAATACGTTGTTTTCATGGACAGCGACGCGGACATTGATCCAACGCAGATTTCTCGGTACGTTAAAGCCTTAAAGAGTGGGGACATAGCCATCGCCTCAAAGTGGCATCCCAAATCGAGGGTTAAAGTGCCGCTTATGCGGAAGCTCCTCAGCCGCGGCTTCAACGTGTTAGTTAGGCTTTTGACGGGAATAAGGCTTAAGGACACTCAAACGGGGTTAAAGGCTGTTAGGAGAAAAGCCTTAGAGGCGGTTTTCTCTAGGATGGCTGTTAAGCGGTATGCCTTCGACGTGGAGCTGCTGACGTTAGCTAACATAAAAAACCTAAAAGTCGTCGAATTACCTGTTAAAGTCCAAATGAACAGTTCCTTCAGCGTTAGGGAAATATGGCGGATGTTCCTCGACCTGCTCGGAATCACCTACAGACTCAGAGTTTTAAAGCAATATTAAGCCCCATAAACCGGTTCGGTTCAAGCATGAA
>JBBIJG010000488.1:0-4078 GCA_037446095.1 Caldilineae bacterium | reverse complement strand
AGCTACCCCTCCCCGCCTCTGGGAGGGGCCGGGGGAGGGGTCAGTCTGACCTAACCCCCCGGCCCCCTTCCCTCCCAAGGAAGGGGGAGACAACCACCTCTCCCCACGTTGGGGAGGGGCCAGGGGTGGGGTCTGCCCCCCCTCCCCGCCTCGGGGAGGGGTCGGGAGAGGGGTCCAAAAAGGAGACTACCATGCCCACTCAACACATCATCACTGGCCAAAAAATAGACCGGGCCAAACTCCAGAAGGCCAAGGCCATGCGCCGCAACATGACCCCCGCCGAAAAGCGGCTCTGGTCTGCGCTGCGCGCTAACCGCCTGGACGGGTTTCACTTCCGCCGCCAGCAGATCATTGACGGCTTCGTCGTGGACTTTTACTGCCATGCTGCCAGCCTGGTCGTGGAAGTGGACGGCCCAGTGCACGACGAGCAGATCGAGTACGACGCCGAACGCGACCGTGTCCTGGCTGCCCGTGAATTGCAGACCCTGCGCTTCAGCAACGAGGAGGTTATGCAGAACCTGGAAGGCGTTCTCACACGCATACGAGCAGCCTGCCATGCCAGCACTGACCTAACCCCCCGGCCCCCTTCCCTCCCAGGGAAGGGGGAGACAGCCACCCCTCCCCGCCTTGGGGAGAGGCCGGGGGTGGGGTCTGCCCCCCCTCCCCGCCTCGGGGAGGGGCCGGGGGTGGGGTCAGTCTGACCTAACCCCCTGGCCCCCTTCCCTCCCAGGGAAGGGAGAGACAGCCACCCCTCCTTGTGTCGGGGAGGGGCCGGGGGAGAGGTCAGAAACCGAGGGAGGGGCCTCATGATCCTCCTCAACTTCTCTCATCCCCTCACCGGGGAACAAATCCAAGAAATCGAAGCCATCACCGGACAGGCCGTGGCCGAGGTGCGCCACGTGCCGGCCCAGTTCGACCCGCAGCAACCCTTCGTGCCCCAGGTCGAAGCTCTGGCCGAAGCCTGCCAGCTCACGCCGGAGGAATGGCAGACGCGGCCCATCCTGGTCAACCCGCCGTCCCTCAACTTCATCGCCCTCGTCCTGCTGGCCGAGCTGCACGGGCGCATGGGCTACTTCCCGCCCATGATCCGCCTGCGCCCGGTGGAAGGCGCCCTGCCGCCCCGCTACGAAGTGGCCGAAGTGGTCAACTTGCAGCAGGTGCGGGAAAGCGCGCACCCGGAGGTTAGGCTGATGCTCATCTCCTGGGTCATCACCCTGCAACCGAAGGAGACAACTACCGTACCCATAGACCTGGGCCGCGCCACCCACGCCTGGTTTCTGACCCAAGTGCGGCAGGCCGACCCGGCCCTGGCCGAGCGGTTGCACGAACCCAACGCCGCCAGACCCTTCACCGTCTCAGCCTTGCGGGGGGCGGGGCCAGCCTCTCAGGGACAGGTGGCCCTGACGCCGGAGCGAGAATACTGGCTGCGGGTGACCAGCTTTGAGCCGGAACTGTCGCGACGGCTGGTGGAAGAAGTGGTGCCGGCCCTGCCCGGTGAGATCCGCCTGGCCGAGACCCCCTTCGCCCTCAAGGGAGCCACCTGCGACCCCCAGGAGCACCCCTGGGCCGGGCAGACCACCTTTGAGGCCCTGGCTCAGGAACACCTCCTGGGAGCCGGGAGGCCGGACCGCAAACTGAGCCTGCGCTTCGCCTCGCCGACCACCTTCCGCCGCACCGAGGGCGAAGCCTCCCTCACCGACGGCCAGGGCCGCGCCTACCGCGTGGCCGGCCACAACGTGCCTCTGCCCCTGCCGGGCCTGGCCTTCGCCAGCTACCTGCAACGCTGGAACGCCTTCGCCCCGCGGGCCCTGCCCCCCGAGGTAAGCGCTACGCCGAGGAGTGCGTGGCCATCAGCCGCTACCGGCTGCAGACCGTGTTGGTCGAATTCGGCCAGGCGCGGCAGGTGGGATTCGTGGGCTCCTGCCAGTTCATGGCCCTGGTGCCTGATCCCTACTGGCTGCGACTGCTCCACCTGCTGGCTGCTTTTGCCTTCTACGCCGGCACCGGACAGCGGACGACCATGGGGCTGGGGCAGACGCAGCGAATCAGCAAATCGGCAAATAGGCGGATTGGCAGATGAGGCTGATTGACCGCATCCTGCAACCGGACAATATGCGCCAGGCCTGGGAGGAAGTGTCCAAGCGAGACGGGACGCCGGGCGTGGACCGCGTCAGCGTGCGCCGCTGGCGGCGTAACTGGGAGGAACGGCTGGTGAACCTGGCCGCCGCCGTGCGAGCCAATACCTACCGGCCGTCGCCGTTGCGGCACCGCTGGATTCCCAAAAAGGATGGAGGACGGCGACGGATCAGCGTGCTGACCTTGACCGACAAGGTGCTCCAACGGGCGGTGCTCCAGGTGCTGGACGACGTTTTCGAGCGGCGCTTCCTCTCTTGCAGCTACGCCTACCGCCCCAAGCGCTCCCTCTACAACGCCGTGGGGGCCATCATCCGCTACCGCGACCGGGGCTTTGGCTGGGTGCTGGACGCCGACATTGACGGCTTTTTCGACAACATTGACCACCAATTGCTGATGACCTTCATCCGCGAGGATGTGACAGACCCCATCGTCTTGCGTCTAATCGAGGGCTGGCTGAAGGTATACGTCGGCAACAAAGAGAGGCCCAAAGGCATTCCCCTGGGAGGGGTGATCTCGCCGCTGCTTTCCAATGTGTATCTGCACCGCATGGACTGCGCCTTGGTGCAGGCCCGTTGGCCCCTGGTGCGTTACGCCGATGACTTCGTGACCCCCACCCGTTCGGAGGCCCGCGCCTACCAGGCCGAAGAGGTCGTGGCCGAAATCCTGGCCCCCTTGCGGCTGAGCCTGAACGAGGCCAAGACCCGCGTGGTCAGCTTTGAAGAAGGGTTCGACTTCCTGGGGGTGCGTTTCTATCGAGACACGTACTCCTATCTCTGGGAGGACAAACAGATCAAGGTCAAAGGCGACTTTTCCTGGCTGTTCTACCGCTATGGGCCGGAAGGGTACGCATAGAAATGGGACACGGATTTTCACAGAAATCAGTGAAAGTCAGTGTTCATCGGTGTCCGGGAATTCCCGGCGAATTGGGAGTTGATGCTTGGCTACACTGTACGTAACCGAACAAGGGGCGCACATCGAAAAAGAATACCGGCGCATCCTGGTGACCAAAGACGACGAAGTGCTGCTGCGGGTGCCTCTCAGCCGGGTGTCGGACGTGGTGCTGGTGGGCCACATCGGGGCCACCACGCCGGCCTTGCTGGCCTTGCTGGACGCCAGCGTGGGGTTGGCCTTTGTCAACCAGACGGGGGCCTTGCGCGGGCGGCTGGTGCCGGCCTTGCCCAAGAACATCCCCCTGCGGCATCAGCAATACGCGCGAACGCAGGACAAAGCCTTCTGCCTGGAAGTGGCGCGGGCCATCGTGGGCGGCAAACTGCGCAACCAGCGCACCCTGGCGCGGCGACTGTGCCGCTCGCGGACGGGACTGGACCGGTCGCCCATCGAGCGGATCAGCCAGGCCATCAAAGAGCTCAAGACAGCCGGCGACCTGAACAGCCTGCGCGGCCTGGAGGGAGCCGGCGCGCAGGCCTATTTCCAGGTCTTCCGCCGGGCTTTGCCGCCTGAGGAATGGGGATTTGAAAAGCGGGTGCGGCGGCCGCCCGGCGACCCGCTGAACGCCCTGTTGAGCCTGGGCTACACCCTGCTGAGCCACAGCCTGATGTCGGCCATCGAGGTGGTGGGGCTGGACCCCTACGACGGCTTCTTTCACGCCGACAAGTACGGACGTCCGGCCCTGGCCCTGGACCTGGTGGAAGAGTTCCGCAGCGTCATCGTGGACTCGGTGGTCCTCACCGTGGTCAACAAGCGCATCCTGAGCCCCGACGATTTCCAGCCCGGTGCGAAGGGCGGTTTCTTCCTGAAGCAAAAGGGGCTCAAAAAGTTCCTGACTCAGTACACCGCCCGTTTGCAGACCGAGGTCTTTCATCCCCTGGCCGGTCGGCCCTTGACCTATCAGAAGTGCTTCGAAGCCCAGGCCTGGCAGATGCGCAAGCTGATCGAGGACCAGCGGGACAGCTACCGGCCCTTCCTGGCCAAATAGCGATTC
>JBBIJG010000487.1:0-3311 GCA_037446095.1 Caldilineae bacterium | reverse complement strand
GCTCATCTGGATATGGAGGTAAACGATGAAGCCGATCCTCATGCTCATTGGCCTCGGCGGGCTGGGCAGCGTCATACTGGAACTGCTGGCGCGAGAGAGGAGCCTGGAACGGATCGTCGTCGGCAGCCGAAACGCCGCGCGTGGCACAGCCCGCTGTAACTTGGCTCGCCTGGGCGCCATGGCCCAAGGCTATGCGCCATCCATCTCCTTCATCCCCCTCGACCTCAACGACAAAGAGGCGGTGGCCGAAACCGTGCAGAGAGAGACGCCCGACATCATCCTGAGTACTGCCACCATGCAGACCTGGTGGCTGCCCGACCTCCTGCCCCCCCAACAGGCCACCGTCATCAAAAGCGCCGGATTCGGTGTGTGGCTGCCCGTCCACTTGACGTTGACCCGGAAACTGATGGAGGCTCTGCACGAGGCCGACTATGCCGGGATAACCCTCACCGCTCCTTTTCCCGATGTAGTCAACTGCATCCTCGGCCGCCTCGGCCTGGCACCGACGTGTGGGGTGGGCAACCTCGACGAGATTGTGCCCAAAGTGCGTCTGCTGGCCGCCGAACGATTGGGCGCACCCCTCGATGCGGTCCGCGTGCTGCTGGTGGCCCACCACGCCCTGGAACCGGCAGCCTTTGGCGAGCCAATGGACGAGATCCCGCCCTACTTCCTGCGCGTCGAGTATGGGGGACAGGACGTGACGGAGGCCATCCGCGCCGACGAGTTGCTGCTGGCCCCTTATCCTCTGACGCCCGGCCCGGCGATCCATTTCCTCACCGCTGGCTCGGCAGTGCGGCTGATCCGGGCGCTCCTCTTCGAGAGTGGGGCGTTGCTGCACGCCCCTGGGCCCAACGGATTGCCAGGGGGTTATCCCGTCATCGTCAACCGCAGCGGCGTGCAACCCGCGCCCATCGCAGGCCTCACCCTGGAAGAGGCCATTGCCATCAACGAGCGTTCCCACCGCTTTGACGGCATCGAGCGCATCGAGGCCGATGGCACCGTCGTCTTTTGCCCCGCCGCGGCCGACGTGTTGCGCGCTGAACTGGGCTATGACTGCGACCGACTTGCGCCAGACGAGGCCGAGGGCCGGGCGCAGGAGTTGATAGCTCGCTTTCGAGAGTATGCGGGGCGGTATGGGGTGAGCCTTGGGAGTGAAACGTGAAAGTTTTTTCAGGAGGTGACCTTTGAGCTACACTACACGTAAATCGAAACAGCTTTTCGAGCGTGCCTTACGGGTGATGATTGAGGGCGGCAGCTCCCCCTCGCGCGGGCCGGCCAACTATGGTGAGTACCCGCTCTTTATCGCGCGCGGCGAAGGCTCCCACATCTACGATGTGGATGGCAATCGCTACGTTGACTGGATGATGGCCTACGGCGCGCTGCCTTTGGGTCACGCCCATCCGCGCATCGTCGAGGCTGTGAGCGAAGCGGCGGCCAGCGGGACGCTCTTTGCCGCCGCCACAGAGATAGAGGTCGAGGTGGCGGAGCTGATCCAGCAGACGGTGCCCAGCGCCGAGCGGGTCCGTTTCGCCAACACCGGCACCGAGGCGGCCATGGCGGCCATCCGGCTGGCAAGAGGCTACACCGGCAAGCCTAAATTCATCAAATTCGAGGGACACTATCACGGCTGGTACGATGACTTTTTGGTCAACGCTCATCCGCACCCCCTCGTCTCGCTGGGCCATCGCCACGATCCCATCAAGATCGCCGACAGCTCCGGCCTGAACCGGCGCGCCCTGGAGGACACCATCGTCGTGCCCTGGAACGATCTGTCGGCGGTGGAGCGAGCCGTTGACACCTATCGCGGACAGATTGCCGCCGTCATCACCGAGGGGATCATGGGCAACATGGGCGTCATCCCGCCGGAACCGGGCTACTTGCAAGGGCTGCGCGATCTGACCCGCGACAACGGCATCCTGTTCATCCTCGACGAAACCGTGACCGGTTTCCGCATCGCGCCTGGCGGCTGTCAGGAGTACTACGGCATCATGCCCGACATCTCGACCTTTGGCAAGGCGATGGGGGCCGGACTGCCGGTGGCTGGCTTTGTCGGGCGGGCCGAGGTGATGGAGGCGCTGGAGTTGGGTGGGGTGCTGCACTATGGCACCCAGAACGCCTCGCGCATCGGGCTGTTCGCGGCGCGGGCCAGCCTGCGGGAGCTGCTCCGCGACGATGGCGCAGCTTTTCGCCATATATGGCGCCTCGGGGAAAAGCTCTGCCAGGGGTTGCGCGACCTGTTTGAGGAAACAGGCACCAAGGCCATTGTGCAAAACGTGGGGCCGATGTTGCACATCCTGTTCACCGACCGCCCTGCCATCCGCGACTATCGGGAGTTCTGCGCCTATGTGGATCGGGCCAGGTACCAGAAATTCGCCTGGGCGCTTTTCAAGCACGGGGTGTACATGACGCCCTCGGCTGCCCTCCATTCGGTCGTGTCGCTGGCCCACACCGACGAGGACGTGGCCTTGACCCTCGAGGCGGCGAGAAGGGCTCTGGCCGACGTTAAAGGATAAGGGGCTACATCCACCAGTGCCTGGAACAGGCGCTACGCCAAGACAGGGCGCAGGCGGCCCCCCTCTCGCCTGAACGCAAGGAGCCTGACCCAGGTGGGTTCCTCCAGAAAGCGGATAGCGTATGGGGACTCCACGATGCGAGCGGGCAGACGTTTCCCCCCTTCCCAGTGCTCTCCCTCAAAGACCCCTAAGCCCAGGGTGAAGCTGTCGCCCAGCCCGGTCAGGAGCAAGGTCTCGGTGACCACTACCTCGCCCTGGCGCCAGCGACTGGTGGGGTACCATAGGGGAACGGTCATGGGCTGGCGGATGGTGTCGGCCAGCACCTGGCCACCGTCACCCAGGCAGGCCAGGTACAACCGGTAGTCGCGGTCCATTTCCCTCAGCACCTGCCAGTAGAGACGCACCCGGACTCGCTGCCATTTCCAATCGTCCACCAGGTCAAAACCCAGCAGGCGCAGGGAATCCCCAAAGTCAACAGTCATAGGATAGCCGGGATGCGGAGCCTGCGTCCGGGCAAAGTCATAGAAGCGGTCGGGGAGCTCCGTCGGGCCGGCCAGGCCCCGTTGCAGCAGGATGTAGCCATCGGCGCTATCGAGGATGCCAAATCCACCCCCGGCGACCAGCTCCTGGTAGGCACGGTGGAAATCGTTGGGGTGGATGTCGGTCACGCCGGCCACATCCAGGAGTACGTACTCTGTATCGTCCCGCACCACCGGAAACAGGTAAATGACCCGCCGGTGGGTCAGGTGAGGGAAAAGAGGGGGCGTGGTGGAAACCACCGCATCCGGTGGAATCTGA
>JBBIJG010000486.1:0-2852 GCA_037446095.1 Caldilineae bacterium | reverse complement strand
GGCCAGAGTGGTCTTGCCAACTCCACCCTTTCCGCTGATAGCTATCTTAGGCATATTCAACCTCCTGGTCTCCTCTTTCAGCGCCTTGTCGCTTTAAACCAAAGGGTCCACACGGTGGGTTTGCCACTGCAGACCTTCTGGCCATCCTTACAGCACTCGCTGGACGTAGCCACATTCTTGACTTCGGAGACGGGCACGCCGCCCTCTATCAACTGGACGTGCCAGGTGGTATCGAAATACTTTCTATCGGCAATGCGTTTCGCGGCATAGCCGATGGCATCGGTTGTCACCGTGGCATCAAAGCCAAGGGCTTCATTCCAGATATGCACACCCACCCCGCTCTTCGGCAGGCCATCAACGTCGCGTACGTGTACCCGGATCTCGGTATACTCACAGTGGGTGATGGGTTCCGGTGGCTTTCCAGGGTCCAGGACATAAGGCGGAAGGGGCGTTGCCGTGGCCGTGGGGGTGGAAGTGGGAGGCACGGTCGGCGTACCGGTCGGGGTCACGGTCGGTGTACGGGTGGGAAAAGGTGTACTGGTAGCCGTCGGTGTGGGCGTGTTGGTCACCGTGGGCGTGTTGGTCACCGTAGGTGTATCCGTTGGCATACCGGTCGCAGTGGGCGTCCAGGTGGGCGGGAAGGTGGGTGGAGGCGCCTCGACCAGCCTCCGGGGCGTCGCGGTGGGAGGCTTGAAAGGATTAAAAGGGACATAAGGATTCTGGAAGATGGCCCCATAGCAGATACAGACGAGAAGGGTCATCATCACCACCAGAATGGTGGCGATTTCCAGTATTCTATCGTCTACCTGATCCAGCATTGACCCACCTCCTTGGTTAGGGTTGGCGCAGCGTAAGCTGGGGAGCTTTCGGCCCGAGCCTCAAGCCAGGGCTTAATAATGCTACCTCTATGTTTAGCGTATCCCCATACACGCACAGACGGGCCTTTGGCCTGAACGTCAAAGTTCAGGCTGAGCGGCTCATGCGTGCTGAAACGCGCTGTTCTGGCCTGCTTCAAGGGCGTCGCAACGCCCCTGGGCTGCTCAGCCCCGACGTTTACGGCGGGGCCTTGGGTCTGTCACCGACCCCCCACTTCGCAGGGGGCTTGCCTTTGACAATAAAACCGAGACAGCAGTATTACGAGTCTATCCGGAAACTTGTAGGCAAAGGCACTGCCTTCGCCTGGCCGAATGCAGGCTATGGGTTTTGCCCATAGGATTCATCGTTGGTCAGGATAAAGACGTTGACGTGATTTTGGGAGAAGGTGTCCACGCGCAACGACTTATCCCGACCGGTAGCGATCAGTTTCTCCGTCGCTTCCTTCAACCGAGCTATCAGTTGCTCTTCCGGATAGTTGGGATAGAGCCCCAGGCGTCCTGCTTCTATCTCCTGCCTGAGCACCTGGGCCCAGGCCCGGTCAATGGCATCGGCTTCAGGCAGGGTGATGACTTGTTCGCTGTAGAGGGCATACAAGTCTTCGTAAGCCTTGCTCAGCTCTGATTGGATTGCGGCTGCCTGGGTCTCCCACTCCGGCATCAGGCTGAGGCCATAGCCGCCTGAGGCCACCTGGTATTTGACAGTCAGCCAGCGTACCTTATGCCAGGCCAGGGCTATCTGCTCCAAAAGCATGAGCGGTTCCGCCGGTTGCGCGCTATAGAAACTCAACCTGGCCTTATCTTCCGTTTCCAGTGCCTGAGCCAGATTGGTAGTCAGGTTAGCGGGTGGCGGCTTCAAGGTTGATAGCAAGTAGCTGCTGAGGTTGTGTGCTGCCTTTCGACGCGCCGCTTCGGCTTCGGTCACCGCCTGGGGTATCAGAGTGGGCTCTTCAGGACGACCCAGCAGGAACTTTTGGTCCTGGTCAGCAGGCTCCAATTCCTTTGAGGCGCCCGCTTCCAGGTCCAGGGCCATACTTTGCGCCAGAGCCTGCTTCGCCTTCCGGCTTTCACCAAGCGCCTTGTAGGCTGTGGCGACTCTGTCGAGGATTAATTTTTGGTGGGCCTTTTTCAGATAGGGGCTATATAGAGCGATAGTGTAGGCCTGGTCGTAATAGAGTTCAGCCTCGCCTTGCTCCTTCAGGCTCGCCAAACCATAGCCTGCCTGCAAATAGGCATCAGCCCGAGTAAAATCGGACAGGGTAGGGTTCAGGGTGGCGATGGTACCGGCCTGACGATAGCATAATTTAGCCTTGGTCGTGTTTCCAGCCTCGGCATAGCGCCTGGCCAACAGCAGAGAGCTGCCCAGTCTCTCTCGCTCAGAGAGGTCGAGACCGAAGACGAGGATGGCATAAGCACTTTCCAGCTCGTCAGCTCCCAGGGCCCGGTTAAAAGCCTCTGCGGAGGACACCCCCGCCAGCGGCAACAGAGCCAGGGCCGGTTTGACTTTCCGGGTCTCCAGATGAGCGATCGGGTCACTCCAGGCAGGCAATGAAATCCCGCGCCTGGCAGTGAAAAAATAAGCCCCAAAAGCCACTATCCCGGCCAGCGCAAAAAGGAGAAAGCCGGCAAGCAGAATGAAGAAAAGCCCCTTCCTGACTGATTTCATTTGTTCTCCAGGTCCGTACGACCTTTGCAGCCCCCTTGAAAATGTGGGACAAACCAAGTTTGTCCTACGTCGCGCTCAGGAGATGGCCCAGGGCCAGGCTCTGCGGGCAATTCCGGCTGAACCTCTACTCTACCTTGGGAGTCTGCGTGCGGTTACTCCGTCTCCACGAAGCGCTCTAGGGTAGCTGCGGCGCGCTGCTCCTCCAGCCAGCGGGCAAAAGTTTGTTCTTTCAAGCTTTGTTGCATCTCCGGTGACAGGGGGGACGAATTTCAATTTCATCTCCCACCACAAATTTGCCCTGAAGTATTGTTCCC
>JBBIJG010000485.1:0-2625 GCA_037446095.1 Caldilineae bacterium | reverse complement strand
AGCGCTGGCAGCTCTGCGCCAGCGCCATCACCGTCTGGCCCTCGGCCTGCTGGCCCTGATCCTGGGCTTCAATGTGCTGACCACTTTCCTGGCCCTCTGGCAAGGCCGACCTGGCTTCACCGCGCAGATGAGCCCTGACCGTCAGTTTGACAATCAGTATGATCAGGACCTCATCGCTTTTCTGAAAGAGCACGGCCCTTATGGTTACAGCCACCATTGGATCACCTATAAAATCGCTTTCCTGTCGGATGAGCAGGTCATCCTGGCGGCTCAACTGCCCTATCATTCTAACCTGCGCTACAATCCCAGGGACGATCGTTATCCACTCTACAGCCACCAAGCAGCCGCCAGCGACCGACCGGTGTATGTCACTTTCCAGGAACCTCATCTGGACCGCTTGTTGCGCTCTAGCTTCGCCACACTGGGGGTCTCTTATAAGGAACAGGACATTGGCCCCTATCGGGTGTTCTATGATTTGTCAGCCAAAGTAGAGCCCTGGCAGTTGCAACCTTACCCAGGCCAACCTGTATCCCCCAGGGAGGTCAACCATGATGACCTCACAGATCACGTTGCCTGGGCGGCCGGTTCGTATACCCTGGCTGGGTTTGATAGCCGCATGCATTGCTCTCGCCATCGTTGGCACTGCCCTGGTGCGCCGTGGTAACGATCCCATGGCGTTCGTATTTGAAGGTGCATACTATACTGAGCACGACCCCAATGCGCCGGTCGGTTATGATGGGCAGTTTGCTTATGCTATTGCGGTCAACCCTCTGGGCGCAGCGCCTTTGCTGGACGACCCTGCCTATCGCTATCAGCGCATCCTGTATCCCATGCTGGCGCGGGCAATGGCATTGGGCCGGCCAGAGTTGGTCCCATGGACACTGATTGGGCTCAACGTCCTGGCGCTGGCCATGGGGGCAGAGTTGTTGGGACAACATCTGCTCCGACGCGGCCTCAGGCCGTGGTATGGCCTGCTTTTCGTTCTCTGGGTGGGGCAGTGGTTCTCGCTGCGTTTCGATCTTCAAGAGCCCCTCAGCCTGGCATTGGCCCTGGCCGCCTTGGCTTTCCTGGATCGCAACCATGTATGGCTGGCAGCCGTGACCTTCGGTTTGGGCGGACTAGCCAAAGATATGGCGCTCCTGTTTTGTCTGGGAGCCGCTGCCAGCACGCTGGTGTCGCGCCAAATCCAGCGAGGGGTTACTCTGTTATTGGGTGGACTGTTGCCTTACCTGCTTTGGGCGGCCGTGCTGAGCCGCATTTTCCAGAGCTGGGTCTTCCGGGCCTCTGCCGCCAGGATGGAATGGGTGCCCTTTAATGGATTGCGCTTCTGCCCGCCCGAGCTTCTGGGCCTGGTCTGGCTGTGGTTGATTGCTCCGGCAGGATTCGCCCTGTGGCTTATTTGGGATAAACGCTCCACAATGTACAGGAGCTGGCCCTTTTGGGTCACGGTGGCCAATATCGCCTTCCTGGTCTTTTTGCCCCGTACCTCGTATGTAGATGGGAACGCTCTGTTACGTCTGAGCGGGGGGTTGGTGATTTCCACAACGATCCTGACGGGTATGTGCGCACCACGCGCTCTGCACTATCTGGCTCCGCTGTGGGGAATTTCGCCAATGCTGGCTATCCTGATCCCCGGCTTCCTCTAATGTCCCAACAAAAGAATGTCCTCCCAGGAAAACGAATAACCCCCCATTGCCTTACCACGAGGCGGCTCCTGCTCGCCATCCTGTTCGCGGCCATTTTCACCATGGCCGTGCGCGTGCCCACCGATACCGATACCTGGTGGCACCTGCGCAGCGGGGAATACATCCTCAGGACCCATTCTATCCCCCGCCACGATGTTTTTTCGCACACTATGGCCGGCAAGCCCTGGATAGATCACGGCTGGCTGGCCCAGATCGTCATCTACCTCCTCTACGCGGCCTTTGGCTACGCCGGCCTGGGCCTGGCCCTGGCCGCTGTCGTCACCCTGGCCTTCGTTTTCGTCTTCTTGCAGAGCGAGGAGAACCTCTACCTGAGGGCCTTCATCACGGTGCTGGCGGCCATCACCTCGGCTGTGGTCTGGATCGCCCGCCCACAGATAGTCTCCTTCTTGTTGACGGCTGCCTTCTCTTACATCCTCTACCTGTACAAGCGAAGGGGGCGCAATTACCTGTTCCTGCTGCCTCTGTTGACCGTCCTCTGGGTGAACACCCACGGGGCCTTTATCACCGGCTTTATTCTCCTGGGCTGCTACATTATCGGTGAGGTTCTGAACAATCTGCTGGGCCACAAAGGCGATAGGGTCCTCAGCTACGGTGAGATCGCTTCCCTGATCAAGGTGTCCCTTATCGCCCTGGCCGTACTGGTGATCAACCCCAATACCTATCAGATGTATTTGTATCCCTTCAAAACAGTAGGCATCGGCGCTTTGCGAGACTATATCCAGGAGTGGGCCTCACCGGATTTTCACCAGTTCCACCTCCACCCTTTCATCTGGATGGTCTTGTTGACTCTGGCTGCCGTTGGGCTCTCGCGCCGTCGCATGGACTTTACTGATTTGGTCGTCACCTCGTTCTTCTGCTACCTGTCGCTCTGGGCTGGTCGGAACATCGCCCTCTTCGCCCTGGTGACCGCCCCTGTGCT
>JBBIJG010000484.1:0-2520 GCA_037446095.1 Caldilineae bacterium | reverse complement strand
CTCTTCTTTCGGCTTTGTCGCAGCTATGACATCGTCGATTCTCAGTATCATAGACGCAGCTTCAGCGGCGGACTTTATTGCTTGAGCTTTTACTTTAACTGGCTCTACGACGCCCTTCTTATACATGTCTACAACATTGCCGGAATAAACGTCTACGCCCATGTTTTGCCCTTTGACAGTTTCATGTTGCGCTCTTAAGGTTACCATAATGTCAATAGGGTCGTGTCCAGCGTTTTGAGCTAAAGTTTTAGGTATTATTTCTAGGGATTCAGCGAAGGCTTCGATGGCTAGTTGCTCTCTTCCACCAACTTTGACGGCGTAGTCTCGAAGTTGCTTTGCAATTTCTGCTTCCACTGCTCCACCGCCAGCGACAATCTTTGGTTCCTCTATGACGTCTCGCACGACTGACAAAGCATCCTTCATGGATCTTTCAGCTTCGTCAACCATTCTTTCTAAGCCGGCGCGAAGCAATATGCTGACGGCTCTTGGGTTTTTGCATTTTTCTATGAAAACCATTTTGTCGTCGCCGATTTTTCTTTCTTCCACAAGTCCAGCTTCGCCTAGGTCTTGGCGGGTAAGGTCCTCTATGTTGTTGACCACTTTGCCTCCAGTTGCTTTAGCTAGTTTTTCCATGTCTGACTCTTTGGCTCTTCGAACGGCTAAGATTCCTTCTTTGGCTAGGAAATACTGTGCAATGTCGTCTATGCCTTTTTGGCAGATTAAAACGTTGGCGCCTGTTTTCTTGATTTTTTCCACCATTTCTTTTAGCATACGGTTCTCTTGGTCAAGAAAAGCCTTCACTTGAGTGGGTTCCCGTATGCGAATTTCTGCGCTGAATTCCGTCTTCTCAACTTCTAGTGGAGCGTTTAAGAGAGCTATTTTTGCATTTTCTATGCGTTTCGGCATGTCTGGGTGGACAACTTCTTTGTCTAAGATTATGCCCTTGACAAGCTCCGTGTCCAGTAGGCTTTCACCTTCTTTCTTGACTATTTGCACGTCATCAATGTCAGCAACCCATTTGTCTCCACGTTTTTCAGCCACTTGTTTCACAGCGTCTATGGCAATTTCTGCCAGATGCTCTCTTGCTCCACCGACTGCCTTGCTACCCATGGATGTTAAAGCTACATTCTTTAAGGTTTGACGGTCATCCACGTCCACGGGCATCCCTATCTTATCAAGAATTTCCCTTGCCTTTTCCATAGCTTTTCGATAACCGCTGACAATGACTGTGGGGTGAATTCTCTGCTCTAACAATTCTTCAGCTTTTCCTAGCAATTCGCCGGCGAGAATCACAGATGTGGTTGTGCCGTCGCCTACCATGTCGTCTTGAGTCTTCGCAATTTCCACCATCATCTTCGCTGCTGGATGCTCTACGTCTATTTCCTTAAGGATTGCTGCACCATCGTTAGTTATTGTGACGTCGCCTAGGCTGTCAATAATCATCTTGTCCATCCCACGTGGTCCTAGAGTTGTTTTCACGGTTTCGGCGATTATTCTGGCAGCCGTGATATTGTTTCGTCTCGCTTCCTCATTTCGGCTGCGTTGGGTGCCCTCTTTCAAAATAAGTATGGGTTGTCCAGCTTGAGTGGCAAGATAAGCCATAGGTTTCTCCCTCCTTTTAATCGAATTCTCCGCCTCCTTCGCCTTTCTCAGAAGGTGTTTTCGGCGGTGACGGCGACTTCATCTTGCCAGCCGCTATTATGTCATCTATCTTTAGAATCATGGTCGCTGCTTCTGTTGCTGACTTGATTATTTGTTTTTTGACAGCTAACGGTTCATAAACTCCTGCCTTCTCCATGTTCTTTGGTTTCCCTTCATGAACTTCGATTCCAGCCCATGTTTCGCCCTTTTCATGACGCGCTCTTAGTTCAGAGAGAATGTCAATCGGGTCAAGCCCAGCGTTCTCTGCAAGAGTTGTTGGAATAGACTCTAAAGCTTCCGCATAGGAGATTACTGCCAACTGCTCTTTTCCCGGCAAGCTTTGAGCGTATTCTCTTAATGCCTTTGCCATTTCAAGTTCTGGCGCGCCTCCACCAGCCACAATTTTTGGTTCTCGAACAATGTCTCTCGCAACGCATAAAGCATCATGTATGGATCTTTCGGCTTCTGCGATTATCCGTTCAGTTCCGCCGCGAATGAGTATGGCTACTGACTTGGGGTTTTTGCATCCTTCAATGAAGGTCATTTTGTCATCGCCAATTTTTCTTTCCTCGACAAGTTCCGCATAGCCCAAGTCTTTTTCTGACATGTCATCTAGGTTTGTGATGATTTTTCCGCCAGTAGCCTTGGCAAGCTTTTCCATGTCTGATCTTTTGGCTCTTCGAACTGCAAGGATTCCTTTTCTGGCTAGGAAGTGTTGCGCCATGTCGTCTATGCCTTTCTGAGCGATTACAACGTTTGCGCCTGTTTTAGCGATTTTTTCCACCATTTCTTTTAGCATGTTCTCTTCTTGTCGCAGAAAAGCTTCCATTTGTTCTGGTGTTTCAATGTTTATTTTTGCGTCGAACTCTGTCTTCTCAA
>JBBIJG010000483.1:0-2458 GCA_037446095.1 Caldilineae bacterium | reverse complement strand
TTACCAGAACCTTTCGGTGGTGGACCTTTTTGATAAAATAACGCAACATCGCCTCGGTAGTATCAAAGTCCGCAATCACCCCGTCCTTCATCGGTCTTATAGCCACAATGTTTCCGGGGGTACGGCCAAGCATGCGCTTTGCCTCCTCCCCTACTGCCAGAACCTGAGAGGTCTCCTTATCAATCGCCACCACCGATGGCTCACAGAGAACTACCCCCTCTCCCTTTACATAGACAAGGGTAGTAGCGGTACCTAAATCTATACCCATATCGTTAGAAAACAATGCAGAGAGATAATCCAGTGACTTTTTAAGGCGTGTCTTTAGTTCAATCATTTTGACTCTCCCTTATTTTTTAAAATCTTAACAGAGATTAAACCTTATGTCAAACAAAAATTTAGCATGTTATGGCCTCAAGCATATTTAAAAAATCAGGGAAGGATTTATCCACACACTTTATATCATCAATTCTACTGCTACCCTCAGCCGACAGACCCGCAACTATCAGGCTCATGGCAGTACGGTGATCCCCGAAACTTCTCAAAAATGCCCCTTTAAGACGACAGGTGCCTTCAATTATTATGCTTTCTTCATTTGCCTTCTTTTCTACATAAATCTTTGCTCCCATACGGGATAATCCTTCCTGCATAGATTTAATGCGGTCGGTCTCCTTAAACCGTAATTCTCCTGCAGACTCAATTATACTCTTGCCTTTAGCAAAACAACAGGCAACCATAAGGATGGGTAATTCATCGATCAGGGAAGGAATCTGCTCCCTCTTTACATGTACCGCCTTCAGGGGACCGCTTCTTACCAATATATCTCCCCGGGGTTCCTGAGCATCATTATCTTTCACCTTATATCTTATTTCTATATCCGCACCCATCCTTTTTAATGCATAGATTAAACCCAGACGCGTAGGATTAAGACAGGTATCCTTTATCTTAAGGAAGGAATTTTCAGTGATTATTGCCCCGACTATAAAAAAGGCCGCGGAGGAGATGTCTGCGGGAATAAATAATTCCTGAGGGCTCCTCAGGGAATCCGGGGGATTTAAGGTTATCCTTTCTTTTTCCCTCTTTAGCTCTACGGCGAAGAGACGCAGGAGTCTTTCCGTATGGTCGCGGGTTCTTATAGGTTCTCTTATCGAGGTGATCCCCTTTGCATAGAGTCCTGCCAGAAGGATTGCGGATTTTACCTGGGCAGAGGCAACCATTAAGGTATAATCTATAGCCTTCAGTTCAGTTCCCCGGATATGTAAGGGAGGGTATTCCTCCCCTTTATATCTCTTAAGTGATTTTATATGCGCACCCATCATCCTTAATGGCTCAAGCACCCTGCGCATCGGTCTTTTAGAAAGGGAAGGACCCGCCTTTAAAACACTGGAAAACCTCTGTCCTGCTAATATGCCACATAGGAGCCGGATGGTGGTACCGGAGTCTCCCACAAATAGTGCCTCCTTAGGAGGCAAAAGTCCATTTAATCCCCGACCATATACAATGAGGTTGTTATCCTTTCGTATTATCCTTACACCCATTTCTTTAAATGCCTTTACGGTATAAAGGCAATCTTTACTGAAAGAGAAATTTCTGATTAAGGTCTTTCCTTCTGCTAGGGAACTGATAAAGATTGCCCGGTGGCTTATGGACTTATCTGCAGGAGGGCTAATCTCTCCCCGCAGGCAGGAAACAGGTTCTATCCGAAAGGACCTCATTGTAATTTCAAAACTACCTTATCTCCCTGGCTTATCTTCTCCTTTATCTGGCTGGAGACAAAACCTGCTGCGGACATAGAATCATGAACTCTCTCTACCTTTACATCACCGATATATTTCTCGTTATGATAAACGGAAAAAAGATCGTTCAGATTTACCCCGTGTTGCCTTCCCAGATCTATAACCACAAAACTGTAATCCTTATTTACCACCAGAACCTTACCTTCAAGGAGTGAGGAGGGTTCTGTTCTTTGGGGTTCAGGGGAAGCAGGTTGCTTTGTTGGCTTTTTTACCGGTCCTTTTATCTTTTGCTCGGAAGCAGGTTTCTGTTGTCCCACCACAATCTTGCCCAGTTCTATCTTCTCCTCAGGCTCAGATTGGCTGAGTTCCATATCTTTAAGTTTTTTCTCCAGTTCTGCTTTCTCCTCCTCTACATTTTTTAATTTTGCCTGCAATCTCTTAATATCCCTTTGGGCACGGTTCAGTTCCTCCTCTAAGGTCCTCTGTTTTGCCTCCCGTTCCTGGATAATCGATTGTAACTGCTGGCTGTTGCTTATAATTTCCTGTTTGGACCTTCTCTCTCTCTCCAGTTCCTGCGTCAATGCCTCCACCTGATTCCTGGCGGATTCAAGATTCTTTTCAGTTAAGGCGAGCTGTTTCTTTGTCTCATCAAGTTTATTCTCTGTAAGTTTATATCTTGCCTGTAGCTCCCCAGTGCCTGCTGTAGGGTGGATGCCCTTTCCTTT
>JBBIJG010000482.1:0-2373 GCA_037446095.1 Caldilineae bacterium | reverse complement strand
ACAACGAGGAGCCGCACATAGAAGATAGCGTCGCCCAGATTGTGGAGGTGCTGGACGGCTCCCCGTGGTCTTACGAGATCATCTTCGTGGACGACTGCAGCCGGGATCGCACACGCGAACTGATAGACCGGATCATCGCCCGCTACCCCGACCGCCGGATGTGGCGCATTTTCCACGAGAAGAACGTCGGCCGCGGGGGCACCGTCACCGACGGTATGCGCGCCGGGCGGGGTGAAATCGTCGGCTTCATTGACATTGACCTGGAAGTCCACGCCCGCTACATCCCCTCTTGTGTCCGGGCGATTGAAAAGGGCGCCGATGTCGCCACTGGCCTGCGCACTTACAAGTTTTACTGGCACTCTGTGGACCGCTACCTGATGAGCCGGGGGTATATCTGGCTCGTCCAGCGGGTGCTGGGCGTCCCTCTGCACGATACGGAGACCGGTTTCAAATTCTTCCGCAAAAAGCGCATCCTGCCCATCTTTGACGAAATCGAGGACCCCCGCTGGTTCTGGGATACCGAGGTGATGGTGCGCGCCTACCTGGGTGGCCTGAACATCCAGGAAATCCCCGTCCTCTTCGTCCGCCGCTTTGACAAAAAGTCCACTGTCCGCCCCATCCGGGATACGCTGGATTACTTCGTCAAACTGTGGCGATTCCGTCGGGTTGTCCGGCAACTGAAACGGGAGGCAAGCGTTGCGGGCATTGCGCCAGGTTGGCTTCGGGAAAGCCTGTAAGTTCGGTCTCTACACGCTGGCACTGGTGCCGTACCGCTGGACGCTCTTCCCGCAGGTACGGTCCCTCTACCTGCGCCTGCTGGGGGCGCGCATCGGCGCCGGCACCATCATCCACGACGTGCGGTTCTTCAACACGTACCGCACCGGCTTTCGCGGCCTGCAGATCGGACAGAACTGCTTCATCGGTGAGGAGTGCCTGCTGGACCTGGCCGACCGGATTGTGATGGAGGACCACGTCACCCTGGCCGAACGGGTGACCATCCTCACCCACACCAATGTCGGCTATTCTGACCACCCGCTACAGCCCTACATTCCGCCGATGGCGGCACCGGTCCATCTCCGGCGGGGCTGTTTCGTCGGCGTCAACGCGACGGTCCTGCCGGGGGTTACGGTGGGTGAAGGGGGCGTTGTCGCCGCGGGGGCGGTGGTGACCGAAGACGTCCCGTCCTGGCATGTGGTGGGTGGAGTCCCCGCCCGCGTGCTAAAGCAACTGCGAGAGGAGTAAGGTGACTCTATGGCTTATCCGCCATCCCCATCTCTACGCGCTGGCCCAGAAAATGGTCTCAGCCAACTACCGCGCCATCCGTCGGGCCATCCGGCGGGAACTTCCGCTGGCGCCCGGCCAACGGGTGGTGGACGTGGGCTGTGGAACGGGCAACCTGGCCGACCTGTTTCCCCAGGCCCATTACGTCGGCGTGGACATCTGCCCGGCCTGCGTCTGCTTTGCCCGGCGGACCACCGGACGATCCTTCGCGGTGATGGACGTGGCCCATCTGGCGCTGGCGGATGACGCCTTTGACGCTGCCATCGCCGTCGGCTTGAACCACCATCTGGACGATGAGACCATGGAACAGGTCGCCCCTCAGATTCGGCGGGTGTGTAAACCTGAGACACGGATCGTCATTATAGACATCGCTCCACCCGCCTCCTGGAACATTGTGGAGCGCGTACGACAGCGATGGGCCGAGCAGGGCCGGCACATCCGGCCTCCCAGGGAATACTACCGTCTGCTGGGCGGTTATCTGACCGTGGAACGGATGTACCCGTTGCGCTGGGGGTTCCTGGAGTACATCGTGATTGCGGCAAAAAATCCTGCGGGAATACGTGGTGCCTCATGCCCCTGAATACCGATCATAGAGACAAACCGGATAAATGGGAAATCATCCTGCTCACCCTGCTGGGGACCGGCGGGATGGTCCTGGCGCTGGTGCATCTCACCACCTACCCTGCTCCTTGGTTTGACGAGGGATGGTATCTCCAGATCGCGCGCAACCTGGCCCGCTATGGTCAGTACGCCACCCTCAGTTCTGAGGGCTTCCGCTACGACGACACCGCCCTGGCCGTCGCCTCCACCCTCTACCTGCCCATTGCGCTGGTCTTCCGCCTGGCGGGGGTCGGGTTGCTGCAGGCCCGCCTGGTGATGGTGTTCTACCTGCTGGCGACGGTCGCCGCGTTCTACCTGACGGCGCGCACCCTCCACGGCTACCCCGTCGCGGCGGCCGCCACCTACCTATTCCTTCTGCGAATGGAAGACGACCCCTTCACCTCCACCGTCTACCTGGGCCGTCAGGCGATGGGCGAGGTACCGGCTCTCTTCTTCTTCCTGCTGGGCGCCCTGCTCTGGTTCCGGGCGTTG
>JBBIJG010000481.1:0-2351 GCA_037446095.1 Caldilineae bacterium | reverse complement strand
AGCCATAGCCCTGGCGGCGGAAAAGTTCCTCCGGCCCGGCGATTGGGAGCAAAATATCCAGGCGGTCCTGGCCGGCCTGGGTCAGGCAGCCAACGTGAATCGGGTTAGCATTTGGGAGGCCAGCACGAGCGAGGACGGTCACTATCTGCTCAGCGCCCGTTACGAGTGGATTGCCCCGGAGGCCGAGCTGACCCCGCTGGTGGGCCTGCAGAACCTCCCCATGTTTAGACGTTGGCGCGAGGTCCTGCCTCAGGGTGGGATTATTGCAGGACATGTCAGGGATTTTGGTGACAAAGAGCAGGGGTTCTTCGTTCCTTACGGCATCAAGTCGGTTCTGGCCGTTCCCGTCTTCGTTGGTGGGGTCTGGTGGGGGTTCATGGGATTCGACCAGGGTGGAGCTGAGCGGGAGTGGACGGAAGCGGAGATAGATGCTCTCAAAATAGCGGCCAACATCCTCGGTGGAGCTCTTGAGCGCAGGCGGGCGGAGGAGGCCTTACGGGCCAGTGAAGAGCGATTTGCCCTGGCTGTGCAGGGCGCGAATGACGGGATCTGGGACTGGGACATTCAAAACAACTCACTCTACTGGTCTCCGCGTATGAAGGAACTGCTTGGATACACTGATGATGAGCTTGACGTTGATTTTGAGACATTTGAGACACATTTGCACCCAGACGACAAGGGGCGTGTAGAGGCAGCCATAAAAGCTCACTTGAAAGATGGGGGGCTTTATGACTTGGAGCAGCGGCTGCGCACCAAATGGGGTGAGTATCGGTGGTTTCGGGCCCGAGGACAGGCCCTTTGGGACGAGGCCGGGAATCCCATTCGCACGATTGGCTCTATCACCGACATCACCGAGCAAAAAGCTGCCGAAGAAGCGTTGCGGGAGAGCGAGGAGCGTTTTCGACTCGCTGTTGAGGCTACCAGGGACGGCTTGTGGGAAAACAGTCTGGATCACAAAAGGGATTTCTTCAGCGATAGAATGTTCACCATGCTGGGCTATGAGCCGATGGAGCCTACCAAGGCATTCGATTTCTTCAACAGCCTGGTGCACCCCGATGACTTTGAAAGCTTCGCGAAAAAGTATAACGCGCTTAACGAACCGGGGCACGACGATTATACAGCCGAAATGCGTTTGAAAGCCAAGGATGGCACATGGCGTCACATTCTTTCCAGGGGCAGATGTGTCGAAAGGGACGAGGCAGGGAGAGCGGTAAGAATTATCGGAACTCATACCGACATCACGGACCTCAAACGGGCAGAGGAGGCACTCCGCAGGGCGCACGAGGAGTTGGAACAATATGCGGCCGGCCTGGAGCGCCGGACGGTGCAGCTTCAGCTCGCGGCCGAGGTTTCGCGGGCCGCCAGCAGCATCCTCAACCCGGACGAGCTGATCCAGCAGGTGGTGAACCTGGTCCGCGAGCGGTTTGACCTGTACTATGTCGGTCTGTTCCTGGTGGATGAGAGTGGCCGGTGGGCCGTGCTGCGGGCCGGTACTGGGGAAGCGGGGCGGAAAATGCTGGACCAAGGCCATAAGCTGGAAGTGGGCGGCACCTCCATGATCGGTTGGTGCGTGGCCAACAAGCAGGCCCGCATCGCCCTGGATGTAGGCGAGGAGGCCGTGCGCTTCGAAAACCCGCTGCTGCCGGAGACGCGCTCCGAGCTGGCCCTGCCCCTTATCTCCCGGGGCCAGGTCATTGGGGCTATGACCATTCAGAGCACCCAACCGGCCGCCTTCTCCGAGGAAGACATCACCGTGCTCCAGACCATGGCCGACCAACTGGCCATCGCCATCGAGAACGCCCGCCTGTTCGAGGAGACGCAGCAAACCAGCTCTCTGCTGAGTGAGCGCATCAAGGAACTCGCCTGTCTGAACGACATTGGCCGCAAGATAGAGGAGACCCCGCCGGTGCCCGAGCTTCTGCAATGGGTGACGGGACGCATCCCATCGGCCATGCGTTACCCCGAGGCGTGCCTGGCAGCCATCGAGTTCGACGGCCAGGTCTACGGTTCGCCCGAAGCGATGAGTCTGCCATGCCAGATGGTCCAGGTTCTGCGCGCCGGTGATCAGGCCGTTGGCCGGATTTACGTCGCCTATACGGAGGACCACGGTTTCCTCGATGAGGAGAGCGCCCTGCTGGGCGACATTGTCAGGCGGCTGAGTGGCTACATCGAAAGTCGCCGCCTGTTCGAGCAGATCCAGACGGCGTTGGCGGAGCTGGAGGCCACCCACCGGCTCTACGTGCGGGAGCAGTGGGCTGAGTACGTGCCGGCGCGGGTGGCTCCGCACCACGAACGCACCCAACCAGGTGTGCCACCGCTGGGTGATGCCGTGCTGCCTGAGGTCGAGCAGG
>JBBIJG010000480.1:0-2246 GCA_037446095.1 Caldilineae bacterium | reverse complement strand
TTATGTGATCCGCCGCTTGAGCCGTATAAGTGTTCGTCACCTTGTCATACCAAGTGTTTGGGGCAGCCGGACCAGACTCACCTTCGTTTTCAGCGTAATAGACATTAGGAAATTGGTCCACTCGGATGGCAACTATGTGGGCGTACTTTATGTAGGCAGTCTTAGATGAAGACTCTGATGCATACTGAATCTTGAATGTGTGAGAAGTTGCGTCAAGGTTCACTTTCCTCATAACACCAAACGTGTACCTGGCTCCTGATGCACCCGGCTCTTTAACAGGACCAGCGTGCACAATTGATCCATCTTGTACCAATCGAGTCAACGTACTATAGCTTGTTGATGAGCCGCCCACATTAGCTGTTGCCATTATCAAATAGTCCCCTGAGGTGGGAGGAGTGAACGTTAGAGTTACCTTATCTTGCCAAGCTGTGCTCTTGGTCGATGATTCTGATTCACTTTCTGCATAATAACCGCTTAAGCTGAAGGCATAGAGCCTAGCATTTCTGATTTTGGCAGTAGCCGCAGTGTTAGAAATTGCATACTGAATTTTAAATGTCTGAGGGGAAGCTGGTAGGTAGATGCGTTTCAAGGCACAGAATGGATACCAGTCCGTCGTGTCCTCAATTCGATAAATCAACTCCTGATATACAGATGTGTCATGATATAATCGCGCCTTCACATCATATAATGGTTCACATGCACCTTGCACCTCAGCTGTTGCAATCAGTATATAATCTGCGGGTATTGGAGGTGTGAATGTCAAAACCACTTTGTCTTGATAAGCTGTGTCGGCGTTCCATGAGCTTTCTTCGAGGCTCTCAGCATACCTAAAATCATAGTTTGGGTAACTTCTAAAAGTCAGATAGGATCCATCATCGGACTGCAAGTCGCCCAGTGAGCCAGAAACAAATTGTGTTGAACCCAACAAGTTATAACTTGACGGATAATAAGCCGTGGTTTCCTCTGCTTGTGCTGAAAATGGAAATGAAGAGGCGACTAGTAGAACCACTATCAAAACAAGTAGGAAACGTCTGGCCAGACGTAAGGGTTTCAGAATCGCCTCTCCCTTCTCTTTTCAGCACTATATGTTATGCCCAAATTAATTATAAGTCTTGCGGAAGTATCTTCTATATCACTAAATGAAATATATCATGAGAAAAAATTAACTATTCTAGTCAGCCAGCCACTTTTTTAAGCTGACCCCTATACATTTCAACAATTTCCTTAACGGTTGTCGCATCCTCAGCAGACTTGTCCAGCCTATAGTTCCCAGTGAAGCGTGGAAACCTTATGGCTAGTCCACTTCCCTTCCTGATAACATCCATGGCGCAGGTGTGAATGGGACTAAGGGTTATCTCAGCGCCAATAGTCTCTATGACAACGACTGGCTCAAACCAAACATCAGCCTCGAGAGTTGAAACGACCCTGGGATGCCGATGCTGTATCCGATGCTTCTCCATCATTTTCGGAAGTTTTTTAAGATCCTCATCGGTGAATCCTGTTCCACACTTGGTAACAGTCTTAAACACGTCTTCCTCAGGATCGTAGGCAGCGAGGAGGAGGGCACCGTAGGTTCCGGCACGTTTCCCTCTCCCATGGAAGGCGCCTACAACCACAAGGTCAACTGTGTCGGTCATTTCACTCTTATAATCACGCTTATACTTTATCCAGAGCCATCCTCTAGCGCCAGCCTGATAAACAGCATCCTCGCTTATTGATTTACATACAAGACCCTCACATCCGTTTTCCACAGCCTCTTCAAAGAAACGCTCCAGCTCTTCCACATCATCCGTGATGATGTACTCCGCCACCCTAGTGCGATCGCTTTTCTCAATGATTCTTTCGAGATGCTGGCGTCTAGCCGGGTATGGCTCAAGGGTTAAGTCTTTTCCATCAACATAGAGGGCATCGAACATGAAAAGGGAGACTGGATATTCCTCCATGGCTTTTTTTATGCCGTATTTGCGTCTTCGATGCATCAGCTCCTGGAAGGGTTTCATTTCGCCTGTGTCGGGGTCTATGGCAACAACCTCTGCCTCGATAATAGCTTCTTTTGCCTTCACATATTTGATGATCAGTTCGCTGGCGTCTGGATATTGGTCGGTGATGTCTTCGAGTCTTCGAGAAAAGAGCGTAACTTGATCTTCCTTTTTGTGGGCTTGCACCCTCTCCCCGTCATACTTATATTCGGCTATGCATTTTCCCCCAAGTTTTTCAAGGATTTCGGTGGGTGAGCCTAAACGTTC
>JBBIJG010000479.1:0-2065 GCA_037446095.1 Caldilineae bacterium | reverse complement strand
CTTCTCTGGCAGCAGCGATACCTTCAAATACTGTGGCCAGGTCCCCCTGGCGCGTAATCTGACGAAACCGCTCGGGCTGTAAGGTGTCCAGGCTCACGTTAACCCGCTTCAGCCCCGCCTGGGCCAGTTCCGCCGCGTACCGCGCCAGAAGAGTACCGTTGGTGGTCATGGCCAGATCATCAATACCGGGGATGCGGGCCAGCATCCGCACCAACTCCACAACGCCCAGGCGAACCAGCGGTTCGCCCCCGGTCAGACGGACCTTGCTGATCCCCAGAGAGGCCGCTGCCCGAACGATGAGCTCCATCTCCTCGTAGCGCAGGATTTCTTCGTGCGAGCGCCAGGGCACCCCTTCCGGTGGCATACAGTACACGCAGCGCAGGTTGCAGCGGTCCGTGACGGAAATCCGCAGATAGCTGATGGGTCGGTTGAAATTGTCCAGATAAGGCATCGTTGTGCCTCCAGATGCCAGGCACCTGATAAGTGCCTGGCACCTTTTTCACTGAGCTGCCCGCCACTCCTCGGAGTCAGGCACGAACAGCGGCTGGCCGAACCTGTCCTTACCAAACTCCCCAATCATTTTCTGGGTGGGCACCGAGGTGAACCAGTGAATGAAGCTCATGGCCAGGTCAAAGTTGACGTGGGGATGCACCTTCGGGTTGACGGCAATGACACCGTAGGGGTTGAAGAGGGCCGGATCGCCCTCTACCAGGATGAGCAGGTCAATGCCCTCCAGGGTGCGGGCCAGGTAGGTGCCCCGGTCGGTGAGGGTGTAGGCCAGTTGCTCGTTGGCCATGGTCAGCACGGCACCCATGCCCTGTCCAGCGGAGATGTACCAGTCGCCCTCGGGAGTGACTCCTGCCTTTTCCCAGACCTCCTTCTCCTTGGCGTGGGTCCCCGACTCATCGCCCCGGGAAATGAACCTGGCCCTGGCCTCAGCGATCTTTTTGAAAGCCTCGGCTGCATCGGTCAGCCCCTTGATCCCGACCGGGTCGTCCTGGGGGCCGATGACCACAAAGTCGTTGTACATCACATCCTTGCGGTTAACGCCGTAGCCAGCAGCCACAAAGGCATCCTCTTGGGCACGGGCGTGGACGAGTACCACATCGCAGTTGCCGTCCTCGCCCAGCTTGAGGGCCTGACCGGTGCCCATGGCGATGACTTCGACTCTGGCGTTGTATTTGGCTTCAAAGTCGGGTAGAATGTAGGCCAGGAGGCCAGAGTTTTCGGTACTTGTTGTGGTGGCCAGGATCAGTTTCTCCGGCTCAGGCGGCTTGTAGGAAGCTATCAGCGCCCCGGCATCCTCAGGCGCGGGGATCAAGACCTTCCATCCCGGCTGAATGATACGGGGGTTGGCGATTCGGGCAAAGGTGGGGTCCTGAGCGTGCCTGGCATTGGTGGCGGCCACGATGGCCGTGTAGGCCGCACCGTTGCCCAGGTACTTTTCGGCCAAATTCCACAGATTGTCATCCTTCTGCACAGTGTAGACCGTCTCGCCTGCGCCCGGCGGAGCAGACCCGGCTGTCCTCAGCCCCAGGGGCAAGAGCAGCGAAAGCAAAAGGAGCGAGACGAACAGACGTAGCTTGATGCGAGACATTTTTCCTCTTTCACTGAGACCTGACAGGTTTTCTAAACCTGTCAGGTCTCCACTAATACTAATACACCATCTCCCCACGTACGAAAGCCGCCGTGCGAGGGTCTCGTGGGGCTTCAAAGAACTCCCGCACCGGCGCTACCTCCACGACCTTGCCTTCCAGTAGCAGGGCCACCCGGTGCGCCAGGCGTTTGGCCTGAAAGACATTGTGGGTGACCAGCACGATGGTGGTGCCTCGCTCGCGATTCAGGTCGGCCACGATCTTCTCGATGAGGCCCACGTTGTAGGGGTCCAGGTTGGCGGTGGGCTCGTCCAGAAGCAGCACTTCGGGCTCGATGACCATGGCCCGTGCCAAGGCCACCCGCTGCGCTTCGCCGCCAGAGAGAAATCGGGCCCGTTCCCTGGCCAGATCCAATAGCCCTACCTGCTCCAAAACCCCCTTGACCTTGCGTTGCACCTCTTTGTCTCCTC
>JBBIJG010000478.1:0-2124 GCA_037446095.1 Caldilineae bacterium | reverse complement strand
TGGCCACTCTGCCATCGCTCAGCAGGAAGACGCAAGAGAGAGGCAGGTTCACTTCCAGCTCGAAGGGTGCATCCTCGTGGGTCTCAAAGACGATCATCCTCTGGCCTGTGTGGACCCCGCAGCGCAATGAAAGGCGCCTGAGTTCCGGCAACTCCAGGTCCAGGGCGGCAAAGACCTCGTCGAGCAGGGGATGCATGATGTGACATTCCTCAATGGGCACCACCCGCTGACTATCAGCGGCCATGAAGCCCAGCCGGCCACCCTCATCCAGGGCGAACTGGACGTGGTTGCGGTAGCGCCAGGGTTCAGGGCTGCCTATCGTCGGTCTGACCGAGACCCTCTCCAGGTGGCCAATGCGTTCCAGTTGGTCTTGCACGATATGCTGTTTGAACGCCAACTGGGCTTCGTAGGCGATGTGCTGCCAGTGGCAACCGCCGCAGCCGGAGCTTCCGAAGTGAGGACAAGGGGGTGACACACGTTGTGCTGAGGGGGAAAGCACCTCCACCAGCCGTCCCCGGGCGTAGCGTCCCCTGTCCTCGACCAGCTCAACCACCACTTCCTCGCTGGGGATGGCATAAGGCACAAAGATCACTTTCCCTTCGTGCCGTCCCAGGGCTGTGCCCCCATGGGCCATACCGGTTAGATGGAGTTTCACGTTACGGTCTCGCTGTCCTCAAGAGAGCCTGCCTTTCCTCTGGTGTGAGAAAGGCGACCTCCACCGCATTCTCTTGCAACTGGCGCAGCTCTGCCGGAGTCAGCCCCAGCTCTTTTTCTGCCACCACGTATTCGTGGGCCAGGTCAATGCCGCTGATGCCGGGGTCATCAGTGTTTAAGGTGACCAGCAATCCTCGGCGCAGGAAGGTGGGCAGAGGGTGGTCTGCGTAATTGGGCACGGTGCTGGTCTGCACGTTACTGGTCAGGCAGCTTTCGATGCCGATGCGTCGCTCGGCCAGCAGGTCCATCGTCGCTTCATCCTCCACCGCTCGCACGGCGTGGCCCAGTCGCTCTGCGCCCAACTCCAGCACAGCCTGTCGCACGCTCTCCGGCCCGGCCAATTCTCCGGCGTGGACGGTGACATGCAGGCCCGCCTCCCGCGCTCGACGGAAGTGATTCACAAACAGCTCGCCTGGGAAATTGGCTTCGTCTCCTGCCAGGTCCACTGCCACCACCCCACGGTCGCGGCAGTGGATGGCCGCTTCCAGCTCCTGCCAGCAGGGTTCTGGTCCATAGGTGCGGGACAGGATGCCGATCAGCTTGGCTCGCACAGGCAGCGTCTCCAAAGCCTGGATCACTCCGTCACACACCGCCTCGGCCACGCCAATAGGATCCAGGCCGTGCTTCTGGGCCATGAAAAAAGGGCTGAAGCGGAGCTCGATGTAGTCAATCCCCTCTCGGGCGGCATCTTCTACGTTCTCGCAGGCAATGCGGCGGACGGCATCGTAATTGACCATTGCCTGCCGGAGCCAATCGAACCTGGCAATAAAGGTCATCACATCGGAGACGGGCCTGTCCACCTGAACATGGGGGCGCAGCTCTTCAACCGTCCAGCCGGGCAGATGAAGCCCATGTTGGCGGCATAGGGCGATGATCGTCTCCAACCGGACGTTGCCGTCGAGGTGGCGGTGCAGTTCCACCAAGGGGTATCCGTGGCGCATCCTGCATCTCTCCCGGTTATTGGGGCGACGACCCGTCTTTCTTAGACAGGCGGGCTTTGCGTGCTTCTATATCCGGACTGAGGGAACTGGCCTTCGTTGCCGGAGGCGATGCCAGGCGGCCCTCCGGCTTTGCTGTACCAGTAGGCGCACCGACCGGGGCCTGTTGTATGGCTTCTGCAGCGACCTGTTGCCGGACCTGTTTAAGCTCTGTCTCCAGCATCTCCAGCCGGGATTCCAGACAGTCTGTCTCCCCCTGTCGCTTTTCTAGACGGGCGCGTAACCCTTCGGCTAGCCGTTCCTGTTTCTGCTGTTGAGTCAGGGCCTCCCGTGCTTTGGCCTCATCCCCGGCTTGCAGGGCCTCCTCGGCCTTTTGCGCCCAGGTCTGTGCCTGCTCCTCGGCAGCGGCAACCTGGTTGGCCAGGGCCTTCTGAGACTCTATCGCCTGGGCCAATGCCTCTCTGGCGCGGGC
>JBBIJG010000477.1:0-2141 GCA_037446095.1 Caldilineae bacterium | reverse complement strand
CAGGTGATAGCGTGCTGCTATGTCGTTGGGGGTCAGAGCCAGAACCTGACGCCAGCACTCGATGGCTCGTTCCCTGTGTCCCAACCCGGCATAGACGGTCCCCAAACCGGCCAGAGCTTGGGCTTTGGCCCCCAGCCTGTAGGCTTGCCCAAAGGCTTCGCCGGCCGGTTCGTACCGGCGTTGGGCCAGGTAGACCTGCCCGAGGCCCAGGAAGGGCAGCGCATTGGACGGCCTGAGAGCGGCTGCCTGCTGATAGGCCCTGCTGGCGGCGCCGTATTCTTTCCTGGACCGGTAGGCGTCTCCCTGGCGGATCAGAGCCACAAATGGCTGAGGTTCGACCTCAAGTCCCAGCAACAGGACCAGAAGGGTCAGGAGGGCCACCTTGGCCAGAGGCTTGCCTTTCATCGTCCCTCTTGCCGCTTGCGCCCCAAGGCGATCAACCAGGGAAAAGAGCAGACAAACCGCTCGACCTCAAAATACTGCTCCACCAGGCGGCGGAACTGCCCGGCCGTCCAATGCTGGAGGTGCTCGGGATCGCGGCCCCTGGCCGACACGTGTTTGCCTCGCAGGAAGTTGATCGTCCGGAAGATGGGCTCGTGAGGCACGCTGAGCAGGCAGTGAGCCGATGTCACCCGTCTCAATTCGCGTAACCCCCGGTGCGGATCGGGCAGATGCTCCAACACCTCCAGACATAGCACCAGGTCGAAGCCTTCATCCCTGTAAGGCATCTCCCTCAGATCACCCACATGGAAAGGCGTCCCCGGCACCATCCGGCGGGCCATCTCGATAGCCTCCAGGTTACAATCCAGCCCGGTGAAGAGGAACCCACCATTCTCCCGGCGCAGGTAGCTGAGCACGAAACCTTCGCCGCAGCCGGCGTCCAGGACCCTCTGGGCCCCCGTCATCCTGAGCAGAGAGGCGACCTGACGGTGAAAGCGCTGCACCAGGTAGCGCTGCACCGGGTTGGGATTGAGATGCTTCTGAAGGTTGCCATAAGCTCGGTTCACCCGTTCTCTAATCAAGGATTCTCCTGATAGAATATTCCTCTTCGGGCCGGAAGGTCAGATTGCGCAGCATCTCGCCCAGCAGGCCCATCGAGATGATCTGTAATCCCAACAGCATGGAAAGAACACCCAGCAGGAGCAGAGGTCGCGTCCCGATAGGCTGGTCTAAAAAAAACCGGAGATAGGCCATGTAGGTGTTGATGGCAAAACCGGCCAGGAATATGACGATGCCCACTGTCCCGAAAAGGTGCAAGGGTCTCTTCAGGTAGGTGGTCAGGAAGATAACGGTCAAAAAGTCAAGGAACCCCCGGCCCAGGCGTCCAACCCCGTACTTGGACTGGCCGGCGCGACGGGGCCGGTGGACCACTTTCACCTCGGTGATGCGGAACCCTTTTAAAGAAGCCAGCACAGGGATGAAGCGATGCAATTCACCGTAGAGCTTGACCTCCTCTGTCACCGGTCGGCGATAGGCTTTGAAGCCACAGTTGAAATCATGCAGCCTCACCCCGGTCAGAGAGGCAACCGCCCAGTTGAAGATGCGTGAGGGCAGGGTCTTAGAAAGGGGGTCCTGCCGGTTGAAACGCCAGGCAGCCACCAGGTCATAGCCCTCTTCCAGCTTGTCTAACAGCCCCCTTAGCTCGGCTGGGTCATCCTGAAGGTCGGCATCCAGGGTGACCACAACCTGGCCCCGGCTCAGGTGGAAACCAGCGGTCAGGGCAGCCGTCTTGCCGAAGTTGCGGCGGAATTCGATGACCTTGACCTGCCCATCGGCTTGGTGCAGCTCAGCCAGGACCTGCGCTGAGCCATCCGTGCTGCCATCGTCAACAAAGATGAGCTCATAGCTCCGCCCCAGAGCCGCCAGGGCCTCCTTGAGCTCGGCGTAGAGGGGTTTCAGGTTGGCCTCTTCATTCAGCACGGGGATCACAATGGAAAGGTCAGTTTGAAGCGTCTCTTCGCTCACACCTTCTCTCCTCTGCGGGGCAAATTTGAAATTTGCCCCGCGTCATTTTCATCCGAATGCTGGTGGACGCCAGTTCATGGGGCATTCTCCGGGGCGATTTACATGGCGAATGCTACAGCGACGCGGGGCTGAAGACCCCGCGCTGAAAGGGCGAAGCCCCTCCGGGGCTGGATTCC
>JBBIJG010000476.1:0-2170 GCA_037446095.1 Caldilineae bacterium | reverse complement strand
ACTCCACCCTGGCTACGCCGAAGCCTATGCCTACCTGGGCCACATCCAGGGCCAATGGGGTGAGTACGAGGCAGCCTGGGACAACCTGAAGAAGGCGGTCACCCTCGACCCCGAAAACGTCCTGGGCCATTACTTTCTGGGAGTATACTACCGTTCCCTGGGGATGAGGAAGGCAGCGCGCACGCAGTTCTGGAGGGCGATCAACCTTGACCCCCACAACGCTGCCCTGTGCGTGGACCTGGCCCGGACTTACCTGGAGGAGCAGGAGTACACAGCCGCCGAAGGGTGGTTTCGAGCAGCGGTGCAACGCGAGCCGGAGGACGCCAGGTTCCAGCTTATCCTGGCCCAGTTCTACATAGATCACGCCTACAAGGTCAAAGAGGAGGGCCTGACCGCCGCCCAAAGGGCTGTGGAACTCGATGGCGAAAGCGCCATGGCTCACGATGTGCTGGGATGGGCCTACTATCTGACAGGGCATTGGGAGGAAGCCGAGACCCACCTGCGACAGGCGTTGGCGCTGGACCCCGGGTTGGCCCGCGCCTACTATCACCTGGGGGTTCTCTACGCGGCCCGCGGCGATGGAGAGGCAGCGCAGCGGGAATACCAGCGAGCCATTGACCTGGACGGTGAGGGCTTCTACCGGCAGCGAGCGGAGAAGGCTTTGCAAGAGAGGCCTGTCGCCTCACGACAATAGGGCAGGCACACAGCACTCAAAACCAAAAGGAGGAATATGAAAATCTGTCATTACCAAGAAGTGGAAGCCCAGGTGGCTGAGGAAGCAGCAGGCGTGACCGTCCGCTGGGTCATCAGTGAGGCGGATGGTGCGCTTCACTTCGCCATGCGTATCTTTGACGTACAGCCGGGGCACGGCAGTCCGCTGCACAGCCACTGGTGGGAGCACGAGGTCTTTGTCCTGGCCGGCACGGGCATGGTCACGATGGCCGGGCAGCATAGCCCCCTCAGAGAAGGCACGGTAGTCTTTGTGCCGGGGGAGGTAGAACACCAGTTCATTAACACGGGCCATGAGGTCCTGCGTTTCATCTGCCTCATCCCTCATCCCTGGCTGAAAGGGGTAGCCGAGAAACATCGTCCGGCTTGAAAAAGGGGCGAGGCCCCTGGCTCGTCGTCAATACTCCACCCGCACGCCTCTGAGGGCCATCAGCAATCTCTCCAGGATGGCTATGATGACGATGAAGATGACATCCACCCCTATCGTCAGGCCAAAAGCGTAGGCCAGGTAACCGCTGGCTGTCAGGAATCCTTCGGCTATCGCTTCAGGAATGTGGGGGACCCACCCCACAAAGTAGAGAAGTCCAGCGACTCCACCCCAAAACAGGAGCACAGGTTGCCAGGACTGGCGGTCGGTCTCGCTGGGCAGCATAGCATTGGAGACGGCAAAGATCAAATAAAGCCACAGCCAGAAGTCAGGCACCTGGACATAGGCCGCCAGGTTTTCCCAGAGCCTGGGCCACTCGCCCCTTGAGAAAATATTCCCTATGGCACTCAGGCCCAGGATCCAATTGCCGATGAGGAGGATGACCAGGGTGCCGCTCAGTAGAGGAGCCAGACCGATGAGGCTATTGCGGACAGGGTCAGCCTGGCCCACTTTCACCGAGCCCAGGCGCATTTGACGGCCGGCCTTGCTCCTGGCAGGCCAGATAGATATCTGGCCTGTCCTCACCCCCAGGAGCTTGGCCATCAGCCAATGACTCAGCTCGTGCAGGAGGATGCCGGGCAAGAACAATACGAAATACAGAAACATGGCCAGGTCGTTATCCCCTACCAGGAGCAAGCCCAGCCCCTGCACGTGCCGGTTTATCCAACGTTTCAAAAAGAGGAGAGGCGCCAGAGTGATAACTAGCCAAAGGAGAGAGCCCCAATGACCGAACATATCTCCCCTTTTCTTTCCTCCTCCCTATGCTTGCACGTGGGGAAAGACGAAGCGAGGCTCCCACTTCCATGAGCCGCTCGGCCAACAGAGACACGATGGTTTCAAGTAACCCTCGCCAGTGTTCCCTTCACCTGAGCCGAGATGCGCACAATATCCACAAAGTCAGCCGCCTTGAGGCTAGCTCCACCCACCAGGGCTCCATCAATCTCAACCTGGCTCATGAATTCGGCAATGTTCTGAGGGCTCACGCTGCCACCGTATTGGACCCGGACCGCCTGG
>JBBIJG010000475.1:0-2173 GCA_037446095.1 Caldilineae bacterium | reverse complement strand
AGCCAGGGAACACGGCGTGGCAACCATCTACCAGGAATTCTCGCTCGTTCCCACGCTCAGCGTGGCCGAGAATATCTTTCTGGGACGCCCACTGCGTACGGCCGGAACCCGCCTCCTTGACTGGGATGCTATGCGGCAGAAAACCGTCGAGACGCTGGGGCAACTGGACATCCAAATTGACCCCGATGCTATGGTGAGGAGCCTGTCGGTGGCTGAGCAGCAGTTGGTCGAGATTGCCAAAGCCATCTCCCTGGAATCCTCCCTGCTTATCATGGACGAGCCAACTGCCGCCCTGGGCCTGGCCGAAACACGCCGGCTGCATGAACTGATCAGGCGCCTGGCCGCTCAGGGCAAGGCTATCCTCTACATTTCCCACCGACTGGACGAGGTCTTTGAAGTGGCCGACATCGTGACCATTCTCAAAGACGGTCGTGTGGTGGCCACCCGTCCCGTCTCGGAACTCAAGATGAACGAGGTGGTGCGCATGATGGTCGGCGTGGACATCGAACAGCACTACCCCAAAGCCCGTAACACCCGGCCAGTGCCCTGCCTGGAAGTTGAAGACCTGTCAACCGACAAGGGCGTCAACGGAGTCAGCTTCACCATCAACGTCGGCGAGGTCTTTGGGTTGGGCGGGATGGTCGGTTCCGGCCGCACGGAAATCGCCCGGGCGCTCTTTGGCCTCGACCGACGCACGGGCGGGACCGTTCGTCTATATGGCCGGCCCGTCAACTTTTCCTCTCCGCACGAAGCCATTGCTGCCGGTGTAGGCCTGGTGCCAGAGAACCGGAAAGCAGATGGGCTGTTCTTCAATTTTCAAGGCCCCCCCAATATCACCATCTCGCGGTTGGTTGCATTGCTCACCGGGCCGTTCTTGAACCTGGGACGCGAAAGACACTATGGCCGCGAGTACATCGAGAAGCTCAACATCACCCCCATCGCCCTGGAAAGGTCGGTGCAATTCCTCTCTGGTGGCAACCAACAAAAAGTGGTCATTGCCCGCTGGCTTTTCTCCCAGGCGAGATTGCTGATCCTTGACGAACCAACGCAAGGTGTTGATATCGGGGCCAAGTTCGAGGTCTACCGAGTTATCAATGAGTTGACCGCCCAGGGCATCAGCATTCTGCTCATCAGCTCCGATTACCCCGAGTTGCTGGCGATGAGCGACCGGGTGGCTGTCGTACGCGATGGACGCATCCTGCACATTGCCGAAGCTCACCGGCTGAGCGAATACCAGCTCATGGTGATCGCCTCGGGGGCGGAGCCAGGAGACCTGGTGCACAACAGTATTGACCTGCGGACACGGGCGCTCCCCTACCTGCGTGCCCTGCGCGACCGTCTGCATGAAACAGTGCATCTGGCGGTCCTGGATAAGCAAGAAATGCGGGTGTTTTACCTGGACAAATTAACGGCCCGACAGGAGGTCGAGATGTCGTCCAGAGCTGGTGCTACAGCGCCCCTCACCTGCACCGGCCTGGGCAAAGCTTTGCTGGCTTTTGAGCCGCCTGAAAAGGTCGAGGCCTGGGTAAAGGAACATGGACTCCCTGCCTACACAGAGGCGACGATCACCGATCCGGCCGCTTTTATGGCGGAACTGGCCGACATTCGCCGCCTGGGATTCAGCCTGGATCGTGAGGAGCACGAAAAGGGCATCCGTTGCATCGCGGCACCGATTTACGACGCCAAGGGCGACGTAATTGCCGCTATAAGTGTTTCTGGCTCATCCGAGCGAATGCCGGCCGATCTGGCCCAAAGCCCCATGTGCAAAGAGGTAGTAGACACGGCACTGGCTATTTCGCGGGCCTTGGGCTATAATATAAAGTGATATCATTCTATTGCCAGGAGATGATCAGCATGGAAAGCATTGCCAAGTTCTTCCGTTCAGCCGTGGTAGGGCCATTGATGGCTATGGCTCTCGCCGTAGTCATTGTCAGTCTGACCACCAACCGTTTCCTGACAACCGAGAATCTGATGAACGTTTCGTTGCAGGTCAGCACTGTAGCCATTGTGGCCATTGGAGCGACGTTAGTCATCCTGACCCAAGGCATTGACCTTTCCCCAGGTTCCACTGTGGCCCTGATCACCTGCATGCTCGCCATCCTGGTGAAGAACAACGGCGTACCGGTTCCGCTGGCGGTTCTGATCCTCTTGGTGTTGGGCGCCGTCCTGGGAT
>JBBIJG010000474.1:0-2180 GCA_037446095.1 Caldilineae bacterium | reverse complement strand
TCTCGATATGGGGGTCGAAAGAGCCGCTCTCCAGAGCGTTGGCCAGGTCCACGATGGCTCCTTCTCCTTCGCCGATGCAGATGCCGTCCACGCCTTCCTCTTCGATCATTTCAGGGAAGAAGGTGGGGTGAGGGCCGCCGAAGGCGGAAAAGACGTCCACTTCCTGCTTGATGCGTCGATTCAGCTGGAGGTAATGCCGTTGCGAGCCGGTGATAACGCTATAGCCCACCAAGCCTGGTTTGAACTTTTGGGCTGCGGCCACCGGGTCTTCGTGAGCTTCTACAACCAGGGCCACCTGGTGGCCGGCGGCCTTAAGGGCACTGGAGAGGTGCATGATGCCCTGAGGCTCGTAATCTATCTGCCGGGTGACAAAAAGCACACGCATCGGTCATTACTTTACGATAATACTGACATAAGCGGTCATCCCCCAGTGTAGGCCGGCTTCTAGCCCTTCCTCCAGGTCAAGGGTCACGGTGTAGACAATGTCGCCATGGCGTTCCTCAGCCATAGGGGTGATCCGGCTCACCCGAGCGTGCAGCTCCGTGCCGGGCAAAGCATCCACGCTGACTTTCGCCGTCTGTCCCACGGCGATCTCAACAATGTCCATCTCGCTCAAATCATCGGTCTCAATCTGAAGCGCCGTCAGGTCGCCAATGGTTAGCACCGGCGCGCCAGCCATGACCGTCTCGCCTTCCTCCACCATCACTTTGCCCACCGTCCCGGCCAGGGGGGCGACGAGAACGGTCTTCTCCAGGGCAATCTGGGCTCCCTGCAGGGCGGTCTGGGCCTGTTTGACCTGGGCTTCGGCCACAGCCACGGCTTCAGCCGGCGGCCCGGCCAGCAACAAGTCCAACTGCGCTTGGAACTGCCTGGCCTGAGCCTGGGACACCTCAAGCTGGGCGCGGGCCGTTTCCACGGCTGCGCGGGCGATATCCAGTTCTTCGGCGGTGGCGCCTCTCACCAGGGCCTCGTAATGGGCCCTGGCCATTTCGTAGTCACTACTGGCCTGTCGGAGAGCCACCGCCTGTGGGGTGGCTCCGATGCCACTCTGCCAGGCAATCTTGTCGTATTCGCTTTGGGCCAACTCCACGGCCACCGCCGCTTTGTCCATAGCCGCCTTGGCTGCCACCAGCTCCTCTGGCCTGGCTCCCGCTTCCAGGCGGGCCAACTCGGCCTGGGCAGAAGCCAGATGAGCTCTGGCGGCCATAACTCCGGCCTGGGCCGCCGCCAAAGCTTCCCGGGCGGCGGCGATTTCCTCCGGCCTGGCTCCGGCTTTGACCTGGGCCAGTTGGGCCTGAGCCAATTCCAGGGCAGCCTGAGCCTCGTCCACCCGCTGCTGCCAGTCGGCCTGGGCAAGACGAGCCACGATTTGACCCACCTCAACCGTATCACCTTCGGCCACCAACAACTCCGCCAGTCGCCCTGTTACCTCAAAACTCAGCGTGGCCTGTTTCACCGGTACGACTTTGCCTTCAGCCGAGACGATGTGAGAGCGGGCCGTCTGGGTTGCCGGAGGCGATAGGGTTGGCCCAGGCGAGGTGCCTGGGGAGAGAGCACCACAGCCAGCACTGCTCCAGAGCACCCCCATTAAAACGGCACAGGCAGCGATAGGTTTGACTTTCATAGATCACTTCCCTCTACGTCCATCATTTAGTCCAGGAAACCATTCGCTCGGAGACAAAGCCGTACTCGAACGGCAGGCCATCAAGAGCCGTCTCGAACATGGGGCGCTGGTTGCTGCCATCGGCGTTCATGACGTACAGTTCCCATTTCCCGCTGCGATCGGTGAAAAAAGCAATGTGGCGACCGTCCGGCGACCAGGCCGGAGACACATTGTTGGGCGGTCGGGGGGTGAAGGGCTCCTCTTTGGTCAGCCGCACCCGGTTCGATCCATCGGCATTCATGACGTAGAGCTCCCAATGGTCGTGTTGCCTGAACATGAAGGCGATCCTGGTGCCGTCCGGGGACCAGGCCGGTGAGGTGTCTCGAATATCTGTAGACAGGGCATAAAGGCTGTGGTCGTAGGACTGACCTCCGATGGACCCATCCTCGCTGGTCAGGTGGAGGCCAAAGTCGCTATCATAGGCGATGACTTTGCCATCAGGGGACCAGGTGGGAGAGAAGCTGTGATCGTAGCATAGAAGGTCCGTAAAAGAACGGTCCTCCACCCGCACGAGCCC
>JBBIJG010000473.1:0-2197 GCA_037446095.1 Caldilineae bacterium | reverse complement strand
AAATCGGCCTTGCAGGGCACCAGCGTGCCCAGCGTCGGCCTATGCCGACGCATCCACTGGTCGGCGTAGGCCGACCAGATGGCCGCAGGCCCGGCAAGGGCGGCTTCAGTCGGCGCCTTGCACCGATTGGAAATCGGCCTTTTGGGGCGCTGCGTGCCCAACGTCGGCCTGCGCCGGCGTATCCACCGGGCTGGGTAGGTCGGGCTTTCCAGTCCGACCGGGACAGCCCGACCCGGACGGCCTGGAAAGGCTGTACCACATTTCCCACTTGCGGGACAAAAGTACATGCTGGTATCAAGCTGTTTCTTGCAAGCCATTGTGAACCTCCTCCCGTTGCCCCCGGTTCACAATTATAGATAGCACAAATTGGTTTAATTGTTGCTACTCAACCCTGACGTTTACGTCGGGGCCTCCGGGTAGTCTTGACATAACAGTGAATTCTCCGATACCCTCTGAAGCGGGGCTATCTTCGCAAATACAGGAAAAACACGCCACTGAGAGCAATGCGGCCCCTCCCTTCCGGAGTGGTGTTGGCCCCGTGTTGGAGGGTCAGCGAGAGGATACGAGAGAACTCTGGGGCCTCCAGGGGGAGGAAGTAACGGTAGATGGACAGGTCCTGTCTCTCTGGCTCGATGAAAGCAATGCCTCCAAATGCAGTATTGGCCCTCTCTTTGATCCCCTCCCAGTTCCACTGCGAGTTCCAGTACGAACCGGCTCCGGTGATGTCCTCCCAACCCGAAAAGTACAGGGGTGGGTTGTCATCAATGTGGATGGTGATATTGGCCTCGACAAAGCAAAACCTCCACTTGCCTTTGGGCGGGTCAACCGTGATCGAGTCGTAGTCGAACTCAGCCGCATGGAGCATCAGACCTGCCAGGCGTCCTCGGCCATTGACGGAAAGCGGCTGATACTCCGGAGTTTCTGGCTCGAGGCTGACCCACGGGCTGAAACGGACGGTGAAACGGGTATCCGTAGTCTGCTGATCCAGATAGAGGACCGCGTTGACGTTAGCCGCTTCCAATCCAGAGTTGGTGACGACGATCCGCGCGCCGTTCTGGAAGGGCATAGGCAGATTGGAATAGAATAGGTTCTTCTTCTGCAACGGCAAAAGACCTGAGCTGGGCACAATCCCTGTGGCGAAAGATTGGTAGGGCGAAGTCTCCTCCGGTCTGCCGAAAAGGGCCCGGAAGGGCAAGGAAACCGAAGGGGTCGTTTCCTGGTCCCAATACATTTCCAGGCCAAGTTGTCCTTCCACCCCCTGGGGCACTTCAAATCTTAGGGCAGCGATAGTTCCGCTGCCTGGGATCCAAATTTCGGCGCCACTTCTGGGTGGAATGGCCAAGGCTCTCATTTCCTGCTGGCTGCCTATCAGGTCAGGGTAGAGCAGTGGGTCAGTCCAAAGCTTCTCCAATTGACCGAGCTCCTCCGCCTCGGCCGATCCGATAGAGTGGTTGGCCAGGGTCTCCAAGGGCGGCTGGGGTTCCAGGAAGCGGGTGAGGCCGATGGTGAACCATCTGGGACAGCCCGTGGTGGCTACTTCAATAGTGCGGTTGTAGGTGATGGGCAGCAGGCAACCGTTACCGCCATTCCTGGCGTGGTGCCAGAGCAGGGGTTTGATCTGAGGGATGGTCTGTCCGCCCAGAAATTCTGTGATGGGCGCGTTGATGGCCAACTGGCCGTCAATGTAGATGCGGATATTCCCCACATCTCCCAGGCGGCCCCATTCCATCAGGCCAGGTTGCCCATAAAGAGGGTCATTGGGGTCATCGCTACTCTTGTAGGCAAACCACATAAAGGTGATAGCCCCTGGCCCCTGGCTCTCTCGGACGTCAGGCACGATGAGATACTCCTGATCACCAAAATAGGGGCTCTGGCGGATGGTGTAATGCCCAAAGCCTCCTCCCTCTAACGGGTAACCATAGTAGACGGTGGTGAAAAACGATGAGGACTCGAATTTGTCCCAGAAGCTGTAAGGCGCTACGTCAGGTCCCAGGGGGAAGTAGACGCTGGAAAAGAGCCTGGTCGTCGTGTGGTGCATCCTGGCCAGGGACCTCAGGTCCCAGATTTCACGGATCAAAGCCCTGCTCGAGTTTCCTGCTTGCACTTCTGGCGGTCGGGAGATCGGCCTGGTTATCGCTGCGGATGGCGTCAGCTTTCGGATGGCGGTGGGGGTTGAGGTTGGGGCAAGGGGGGGTAG
>JBBIJG010000472.1:0-2200 GCA_037446095.1 Caldilineae bacterium | reverse complement strand
TCAGACCCATCAGGAGCTCTGTCGGCCCTGCGGCGAGCTCTCGAAGCGGAAGTCGGTGATCGGCTGCTGGTGAACGAACCCCTGTCGGCTCACACCTCTTACCGCATTGGTGGCCCGGCCGACCTTTTCGTCACCGTGGAAAGTCAGGAGGAGTTATGCCGGATTGTCACCCTGGCCGGAGAATGTCGGGTGCCCTATTTCCTCCTCGGCGCGGGAACCAACATCCTGGTCTCAGACAGGGGCATTCGCGGGCTGGTGATCGCGAACAGAGTCAGGGGTTTCGGATTCCAGGTCCAGGGAGAAGAGACAAGCCTCAGTGGATCCCGGATTGCTCCCGCCGGATTGGTAACCCAGCGGCCAGGCGGCGGATTTGTAATCCGCCGCGAGCCAGAAGAGACAATTTTATGGGCCGAGGCCGGTGCCCTTTTGAAGGACCTGGCTGAGGAAAGCGTGCGGCGCGGCCTGGCTGGCCTGGAATGGGCAGTGGGCATCCCCGGCACGGTGGGCGGAGCGGTGGTAGGCAACGCCGGAGCTTATGGTCATTACGTGAGTGACGTTCTGACTCAGGTGGTGGTGTGGCGGGCGGATGGTGAGAAGCAGGAGTTGGAAGCAGCCGAGTTGGGGTTCGGCTATCGGATGAGCCGTTTCAAAACGGCCCACGGCGAGGAGGGAACCAGGCCGGTCATCTTGGCGGCGCAGTTCAGGCTGCAACCGGAATCGGTGGAAACCCTGCGAGAGCGGGTAGCAGACTACACCCAGCAGCGGCAGGCCAGGCAGCCTGACGAGCCCAGCGCAGGCAGCGTCTTCAAGCGCACGGCTCAATACCCGGCTGGTTTCCTCATCGAGCAGGCCGGCCTCAAGGGGAAGCGCATCGGCGACGCCCAGATCTCGCCCAAGCATGCCAACTTTATCGTCAATCTGGGCCAGGCCAGGGCCAGCGACGTCAAGGCCCTGATGGACATGGCCCGGGACGCCGTGCTCCAACAGTTTGGGATCGAGTTGGAGCTGGAACAAGAATTGGTGGGGGAGTGGGATGGCTAAGAAAATCCGGGTCGGCGTCATCTTTGGCGGGCGATCGGGTGAGCATGAGGTCAGCCTGGTCTCTGCCAAAGGCATTATGGGGGCTATGGACAAGGAAAAATACGAGATTGTGCCCATCGGTATCACCAAGGAAGGGCGCTGGATCGCATCCGGCGACCCGATGAAAGCCCTGGAGGCGGGCACCCTTGAGGATAGCGCCCCGGCTGCCCTCCTGGGCGATCCCTCCCAGAAGGGTCTGATGCGCCTGGAGGGAAACGAGGCGACCACGATGCGCCTGACCGAGCTGGATGTTATCTTCCCGGTCCTGCACGGTCCCTACGGCGAGGACGGCACCGTGCAAGGCCTGCTGGAACTGGCCGACATCCCTTACGTGGGCGCCGGGGTGCTTGGTTCGGCCCTGGGTATGGATAAGGCCCTGATGAAAACCGTCTTCCGCGCCTGGGGATTGCCTGTCGTGGAGCACCTGGTCATCAAGCGTAAAGAATGGGAGCGTGACCCCCATGGTGTGATGCAGCGCATCGAGGAGAAACTGGGCTATCCCTGCTTCATCAAGCCCGCCAATCTGGGCTCCAGCGTAGGCATTACCAAGGTCCACCGGCGTAGCCAACTGGCCTCTGCCCTGGCCCTGGCCGCCCGTTACGACCGCAAGATGTTGGCCGAGCAGGGGGTCAACGCGCGGGAGATCGAGGTCAGCGTGCTGGGCAACGACGACCCCATCGCCTCGGTGCCGGGGGAGGTCATCCCCAGCCGCGAGTTCTACGACTATCGGGCCAAGTACATTGATGGTCGGTCCGAGCTCATCATCCCCGCCGACCTGCCGCCGGAGACAACCCGGCGGGTCCGGGAGCTGGCCATTCAGGCTTACCTGGCCGTAGACTGCGCGGGCATGGCCCGGGTTGACTTCTTGCTGGACAAAGACAACGGCCAAATCTACGTGAGCGAACTGAACACGATCCCTGGCTTCACGCCTATCAGCATGTATCCCAAGCTGTGGGAAGCCAGTGGTATTTCCTATTCGGAATTGATTGACCGGCTGATTGAATTGGCCCTGGAACGGCATGCCGACAAGAGCAGGTCGGAGACGTCGTACCAGGTGCCGGAAGTTTAGGACTTGTCCAAAAATAACTTCGGGGTTTTGTGGTAGAATACTCCTGTACAT
>JBBIJG010000471.1:0-2206 GCA_037446095.1 Caldilineae bacterium | reverse complement strand
AGATTCATTCCGCCGATTACAGCACTTTCTACCGTCAACCGATTTGTGACGATCTCATTTGGGATGGGGACCTGGCCCTGCCCAAAGCTATCATCCATCACTTCGGCCTGAAGGATGGCTTAAACGTCTTTCTGGCCTCCCAGATCCCACCCGGAACCGGCCTGGGCTCGTCTGGCAGCGTAGCCGTTTCCATGATCAAAGCCCTCTCGGCCTGGCATGGGCTGTCTCTCTCCCCCGCTGAGGTAGCCGAGCTGGCCTGCTATATTGAGATAAAGAAAATGGGGATGCCTGTTGGCAAACAGGACCAGTATGCCGCCTCCTTTGGGGGCCTCAATTGCATCGTGTTCACCAGGGAAGGGGTCACGGTCGAGCCGCTACGATTGCCTGGCACAACGCTGGAAACTTTGCAAAGAAGGTTGATGCTCTTCTTCCTGGGCGGCACACGAAGATCCTCCTCTATCCTGAAATATCAGAAGCGAGCCACGGAAAAGGCCGATGAGCGAACGATTTATACCTTACACGCCATGAAGGAGCTGGGCCTGGCCATTAAAGACGCTCTGGAACGGGGAAATCTGACAGCCTTTGGAGAACTTTTGGACCTTTCCTGGCAGAACAAGCGAACCCTGGCTCCCAATATCACCAACTCCTTCATTGATGATTGCTACACAGCAGCGAAGGCAGCCGGTGCGGAAGGGGGCAAGCTCCCCGGGGCCGGGAGTGGGGGCTTCCTTATGCTCTATTGCCGGGAGGATTATCAGGATGCGGTAACGAAGATCCTGGAAGGGATGGGCTTGCGCCGCATGGATTTCAGCTTCGATTTCGAAGGGGCACGCATCGTGCTCTCTGAGGATTACTTGGTAAGGCAGAGTTGCCCAACCGATTCATGCTAGGCAGAGGAGAAACCAGGCCCTCAGCCCTGGCGGATGAGAACTATATGCTGAATAGGATACGCTACTATATCAACGCTCACTCAACCGGCCTGGGCCGATATGTCCTGGAACAGGTCTTGTTTCTGTGTCTCGGTTGGGTGCCCAGCATCCTTGGGATAGGCTTGCGGGCTATCGTTTACAAGTTGATCTTGCACAGCCGAGGCTTTGCTGCCATTGAGAACGGTGTCCGCCTGGCGCAGCCCAAGAACATCACCCTGGGCCACAATGTTTACATTGACCATGGGGTCTACCTGCACGCCTGCCCTGGTGGTATTGAGATCGGTGACAACAGCTTTGTCATGCACCACGCCGAACTACACGTCTACAACTTTCGCCGGATACCCCACGCCGGGATCAAGATTGGCCGCGATTGTCTCATCGGTGAGTTCTGTGTGATCCGCGGACAGGGGGGAGTGACCATCGGCGACAAGGTTTATCTGGCGCCGTTGGTACAGATACTGGCCGTCAACCATGTCTTCAGTGACCCGACCCGGCCTATCATCGAACAGGGGATCACCGCTGAGGGCATCGTCATCGAGGACAACGTATGGATCGGAGCCGGCGCGATCATCACCGACGGGGTGCGGATAGGTCAGGGGGCTGTGATCGGCGCTGGTGCTGTGGTGACGCGAGACGTGCCACCTCACACGGTGGCGGCCGGAGCACCGGCCCAGGTGGTTAAGAGGATCACCCTCGAAGCCGCCGACCGGATGGCTCAGCCTGAGCAGAGGGTCTACCTTTAGCCACCATAGCAGGGCAGAAACCCGTTTTCCCGGAGAAAATGGGTTTCTGGAGCACAATTTGAGGAGAAAAGCCATGTCTTCCCTTTCGGTCGTCATACCAGCCTACAACGAGGAGGATGGCATCGCCGCTATTGTGGCAAGGGTGCTGGCGGTCCGGCCCTCTTTGGAAGCCTGCGGCGTCCAGGAACTGGAGGTCATCGTCGTGGACGATGGCTCTCAGGACCGTACCTGCGAGATGGTGGCCGGCCATCCAGAGGTGCGTTTGATTAAACATGGGGTCAACCGGGGCTACGGCGCGGCCCTCAAGACCGGCTTCCGCTACGCCCATGGCGACCTGTTGGCTTTCCTGGATGCCGATGGAACCTATCCGCCGGAGTGTTTCCCCCAGCTCTGTCGGCCTATCCTGGAGGAAGGGGCCGATTTGGTGATCGGCTCGCGGATGGCCGGTACCGAGAGTGAGATGCCGCTGCTGCGGCGGGTGGGCAACACCCTCTTTGCCGCCCTGGTCAGCCTGTTGGGCAACCATCGCATCAG
>JBBIJG010000470.1:0-2213 GCA_037446095.1 Caldilineae bacterium | reverse complement strand
GTGGCTACGCCTATGCCAACAACCTGGGTCTGAGGGCCCTCGGCTTCGCGCCAACCGACCAGGAGAAGCCTGAGTCCACACCCAGGTACGCCCTACTTCTTAACCCCGATACGCTTCTGCCCCCCTCGGCTCTGCAAGAGATGGTGAATTTCATGGAGGCTCACCCTGAAGCCGGAGCAGCCGGCCCACGGCTGGTTCTGGCTGATGGCTGCCTCGATCTGGCCTGCCGGCGCAGCTTCCCTTCGCCAGAGGTCTCTTTCTACCGACTGGTCGGCCTGAGCAAGCTCTTCCCCAGGAGCAGGCGTTTTGGGCGCTACAATCTCACTTACCTCGACCCCGATGAAGTGGCTGAGGTGGACTCGGTGGTGGGGGCCTTTATGCTGGTGCGAGCCGAGGCCCTGCAGCAAGTCGGACTTTTGGACGAGAGTTTCTTTATGTATGGCGAGGACCTGGATTGGGCCTATCGTATCAAAAAAGCGGGTTGGAAGGTTTATTACAACCCTCAGGTGACCGTGTTACACTACAAGCGCGCAGCCAGCCGACAGAGCGACAAAGCCGATTACGAGTTCTATCGGGCCATGCACATTTTCTACCGCAAACATTACGCCGCCACAACACCCTTCTGGCTGCATTGGTTGATCTTGGGAGGCATTGCGCTACGAAGCGGACTGGCCGTATTGCTCAGCCGATGGCGCTTTCGCCTTCCAGGTGAAAAGTTCTCGGAGACTAGGGGATGAAACAAAAGCTCAAGTGGCTACTTGCTGCTTCTCTGGTCGCCACCGACGGGCTGATGACGGCCCTGGCCTTCCTTCTGGCCTACTGGTTGCGTCTATGGCTCAACATTCCTTCACCCCCCGTCAACATCCAGCCTTTTCCCAAGTACCTGGGAATGATGGCCATCCAGGTGCTGACCATGCTGGCGGTCTTTTTCTTCTCTAAGCTCTACCACCTGAAGCGAGGCATCTCCCACCTGGATGAGCTGTCTCTCATCTTCACTGCCTCTTCTATCGGCAATATTATCTCCATCGCTTTCACCTCTCTTCTCTTCAAGAACAGTCCCCTCGAACTGGACTATTCGCGTGGCATGGTCATCTACGCCTGGCTTTTGACCATTGTCTTCGTCTTCCTGGGGCGCCTCCTCCACCATGCCATCCGTTTCCGCCTGCGCTCCCGGGGCATGGCCACCGATAGAGTGCTCATCGTCGGCACAGGTGAAACCGGGCAAATCATCCTCCAGAAAATCCGCCATTCGCCGAGATTGGGTTACCAGGTGGTCGGCTTCGTTGACGGAGCCTCCGCTCCCCAAAACGTGATGGGCATTCCTGTCCTGGGCGGCTTTGACGACATCCCTTCTATCATTGACGCCTATGAGATTGACGAGGTGATCATCGGCTTGCCGGAAGCATCTCACCAGGAAATCCTGACTATCATTTCCCGCTGTGAGAGGGAAAAAGTCAGCATCAAGGTGTTCCCTGACGTCTTCCAGATTATGGCTTCAGAGGTCAGCATCGGCGATCTGGGTGGCCTCCCCCTCCTGACCGTGCGGGATATTGCCCTGCGGGGCTGGAAGCTCACCCTCAAACGAGCGGTAGACCTCATCGGCAGTGCGATCGCTCTGGTCGTCCTATCCCCATTGATGATGCTGGTTGCTCTCCTGATCAAACTGGATTCACCCGGCCCGGTCTTTTATGCTCAGGAGCGCATGGGGTTGGACGCCAAGCCCTTCTGGATGCTCAAATTCAGGTCCATGCTCAAGGACGCTGAGGCCGAAACGGGCCCGGTTTGGGCCACCAAAGATGACCCCCGGCGCACGAAAATAGGCGCCTTCATCCGTCGTTTCTCCATTGACGAGCTACCTCAGCTCATTAACGTCCTTCTTGGCGAGATGAGCCTGGTAGGGCCCAGGCCGGAGCGACCCGTCTTTGTGGAGCAGTTCCGCCGGAGCATTCCCCGCTACATGGACCGGCACCGTGAGAAAGCGGGCATCACCGGTTGGGCCCAGGTCAATGGCCTGCGTGGTGACACCTCCATCACCGAGCGCACCAAATACGACCTGTGGTATATAGAAAACTGGTCTCTTCTCCTGGACTTCAAGATCATCCTGCGAACCCTCTTCCATATCTTTACCGGCAATGCTTCCTAAGTAGCTCGCCAAAAGTTTTTCCACTTTTAGGCAAGCCTTCGACGGGGGTGCAGGGGGCAGCGCCCCCTGC
>JBBIJG010000469.1:0-2228 GCA_037446095.1 Caldilineae bacterium | reverse complement strand
AGGCAAACTGCTCCAGCTCCTTGTTGGAGCGTTCCAGGTCGGCCATTGTCTCTCTCAACTTCGCTTCCGCCCGCTCGCGCTCAGCCAACTCTCGCTCCACCGCCTCGAACAGACGGGCATTCTCGAAGGCCACGGCGATCTGGTCGGCCAGGGTCTCCATCACCAGCACGTCGTTCTGGTCAAAAGCGTTGCGCTGTGAGCTCTGGACATCCAACACCCCCACGATTTCCTCGCCCACCCGGACGGGCACACTCAGTTCGGCGCGGGTTGGCACCACGTCAGGATAAAGGTTGACGTAACATGGCTCGGCGTCTACGTCGTTGACCAGCAGCGTCTGGCCATACAACCCTGCCCAGCCGACCATACCTTGCCCCGACTTCAGCCGATGCTCGGGTGGGAAGAGGTGGGCGAATTGGCCAGCCCTGGCTTGCATCACCAACTCGCCCCGCTCCTGATCCAGCGTAAAAAGGGCCACGTGATGGTAACCGAAGCTCTCCTGCACCAGGCGGACAGTTCTCTCCAGCACGCTCTTCAGGTCCAGTACGGCGGCAATCTTCCCGCTGATGTCGTTGATGAGCGCCAGTTGGGCGGCGCGCTCCGCCAGCTCCTTCTCCGTCCGCTTGCGCTTCAGCGCCTCCGCACAGACCACGGCCAGGGTTTCCACAGCCTGTTGATCGTTCAGGTCATAGCCCGGCGCTTTGTTGGCCAGGGCGATCAGGCCAATGGTTCGGCCCCCTTGCTTCAGCGGAACGCCCAGGAAGGAGAGCACCGGTGGGTGACCTTCGGGAACCCCAACCCGGTCAGGGTGGGAGGCTGGGTCGTTAACGATCAGGGACCGTCCGTCCTTGAGCGCCCTGCCCCAGATCCCCCGGATCTCCATGTTCTGAATCTTCATCACGGCATCTGCTTTCGGCATCCTACAGGCCTCCCAGCCTGGATCGTCCAGAGCCAGGGTATCAAAGCGACCTTCCTGATTCATCTCACCGATAAAACCAAACTGGCTGCCGGTCAACTCCTTGGCCACAGCCAGGCAGGTGCGGGCTACCTCTTCAACGCTTTCGCAGGTCAATGCTTCTCGGAGTACCCTGTTCATCGCATCCAACACAGCACTCTGTCTGAGGGTTTGTTCTTCCGCCCGCCGGCGCCGGGTGATGTCGTGCAGCACATAGACCATGCGCGCTCTCTGGTCTGGCTCCTCAACATCTCCGCCCCGGATCGGGACGGTTTGCACCTCCAAAACCCGCCCCTCATACTCGTGCAGGCAAGTGGCCGGCCGGCCGCTTGTCAGGGTTTGTTCAAGGGGACAAACCGCTTCCGGACATCTGGCACCATTCAACACGGTATGGTACGTCTGCCCCACGATCTGGGGCAGGGTCCCATGAGCCATGTCCACAAAGGCCCGATTGGTTTGCACGATGCGCCGGTCCCGATCCACCAGGGCGATGGCATCTCGCATGGCGTTGAAGGTGACTTCCCACTCACGCTTGGCCTGCTCCACCGTCTGGAAAATTCGGGCGTTGGCCAAGGCAATGGCCACCTGGTCGGCCAGGGCTTGCAGGTAGTCCAGGTCTACATCACGAAAAGCCCCCACCTCAGGGCTTTGCAGGTCCAGGTTGCCCAGGACCTGACCATAGCGGATGATGGGCACGGCCAGTTCGGCGCGGGTGGCAGGGAGCAAAGGGAAGTAGTCGGGTTCAGTCCGCACGTCATCCACGCGGACAGCCTGGCGGGTCAGGTAGACGCGGCCGTTGAGCCCTTGATTCAGCGCCAGAGGGGCCGCCCGGACCCGTTCCATCTCTTGAGAGGAGAAACCACGCAGCGAGCGCCGCTCGAAACGGCCGAGGTCCTCTCGCACCACCAGCACCTGACCGTGGGTGGCGCGGGTGACGCGCATCGCTTCGTCGGTCAGGTGGTCCAGGATGGTGTCATATTCCAGCGTCGAGTTGACTATCTGCCCGACGCGGTAGAGGGCCTCCAGGCGGGCGTTTCGCTTCTCCAGCTCATCCTTAGCCTTTTGCAGTTCTTCTTCCGCCCGCCTGTGCTCGGCCAGTTCGCTTTGGAGGGCCTCAAAAAGCCGCGCGTTCTCAATGGCGATAGCAGCCTGGTTGGCGAAGAGGGTAGCCAGCCAGACGTCGTGCTTGTCGAAGCGCCTGCCCCGGTCTGTCTCGTCGAAGCTCAGAACGCCGACGACCCGGGGGCCATGCTTCAGGGGTACGGCCAGGACGGCG
>JBBIJG010000468.1:0-2264 GCA_037446095.1 Caldilineae bacterium | reverse complement strand
AGGGCTCCTGCCACAGCCACTCTACTTTCAACCAGAAGCCGGACACCACCTGGGAACGATACACCCCTTCCCCATCAGGGGACACCGGACGATAGAACCCTCCCTCGTCCAACTGATAGAACTCGGCCCTCTCACGCAAAGGGTCAATCAACCAATACTCCTCCACCCCCGCCGCTTCATACTCCACAAACTTGCTCCCCCTGTCGCGCTCAATACTATCCGGTGAGACAATCTCCACCACTAAATCGGCCGGGCCGTCCAGGTAGTTCTCCTTCAGGCGGTCCAGATGCTCACGGGCCACAAACAGCAGGTCCGGCTCGCGCCCCCGCTCCAGCTTCATTTGGAAAGGCGCACTGCGAACTACCCCCAACTCATGCGCTTCGGCGAAAGCTCGCAGGGTGAAAACCAGCCAATCTCTCAAATCCTGATGCCTGCTGCTTGCTGGTGAAAACACGATCACCTCCCCATCCACCCACTCGGCCCAGGTGTCTTCGTCACACCATTCCAGAAACTCTTCGTAGCTCATCTTCACCTCAGGCGCCGGTGAGCGAATCTCTTCCTTAACGTGCTCTTTCGTCATTACATCCATCTCGGCCTCCCTCATCCGATACTGCTACAGGGCCGGACTCGTGAAGCAAGATGCCATCTTGCCCCACAGCTCTGCTGCCGCCTGAAACTCACTTGACGAACTGCCCAATGGCCAGCAGCACGCTGACCACCGTGCCAATGAGGGCCAGGGAGCCGATGAGCCAGCGCGTCTGCACCAGCATCCGATCGTACATCTGGTCAAAACGCTCGTTCACCCGGTCAAAGCGCTCGTTCATCTCCCGGCGCAGGTCCCGCAGGTCCATTTTGATGTCAGACACCTCGTGCTCCAGGATGTCCAGCCGCGACAGCACCTCGCGATATTCATCCCGGGGCACAGCCCGCTCCGCAATGCGGTCATCGAGCCAGCGCATCAGCTCGTCTACCCCTTCCTCACCCAACACCTCCTGCAGCCGGGGCAACGTTTGCACCGCCATCATTTTCCCTCCACCTCTATCCCCAGCGGCTCAGGTTGTAGAACGCCGCTAGGCCCGGGTACACGGCCGTCTCGCCCAATTCCTCCTCAATCCTCAATAACTGGTTATACTTAGCTATCCGCTCCCCCCGGGCCGGGGCCCCGGTTTTGATCTGGCCGGCATTCCAGGCCACTGCCAGATCGGCAATGGTGATGTCCTCAGTCTCACCGCTGCGATGGGAGAGGACAACCGTCCATCCGGCACGTTGGGCCACCTGGACTGCCTGGGTAGCCTGGATCAGACAACCGATTTGGTTGACCTTACACAAAAGAGAATTGCACGCTTTTGCCTGAACCGCCTTTTTCACCCGTTCCACGTTGGTCACCAGCAGGTCGTCACCTACAATCTGCACCCGGTCGCCAAGGCGCGCCATTAACAACTGCCAGGACTCCCAATCGTCCTCGGCCAGGCCGTCCTCAATGGAGATGATAGGGTACTTACTGACCCAGTCCTCGTAGAAGGCCACCATCTCCTGGCCGGAGAGCACACGGTTCTCTTTTTTCAGGCGATATTGGCCGTCCTCGTAAAGCTCACTGGCGGCCGGGTCCAAAGCGAGGTAGATATCCTCACCGGGGCGGTAGCCAGCTCTCTCAATGGCCTCAACAATGACTTCGACAGCCTCTTCGTTAGAGCTCAGGCTGGGCGCAAAGCCGCCTTCGTCACCCACGTTGGTGTTGTAGCCCCTATCCTTGAGCACTCCCCTCAGGCTGTGATAGGTCTCTGTCCCCCAGCGCAGGGCTTCGGCAAAGCTTTCAGCCCCCACAGGCACGATCATGAACTCTTGCAGGTCGGTAGAGCCCACGGCATGCTTGCCGCCGTTGAGGATGTTCATCATGGGCACAGGCAAGATGCGAGCCGAGATGCCCCCGATGTAACGGTAGAGGGGCAGGCCCAGCGCCTCCGCAGCCGCCTTGGCCACCGCCAGGGAGACGCCCAGGATGGCGTTGGCCCCCAGGCGGCCCTTATTCGGTGTGCCATCCAGGCCGATCAGGAACTCGTCAATCCCCGCCTGATCCAAAGCATCCCAGCCGACGAGTTCATCGGCGATGACGGTGTTGACGTTGTCCACCGCCTTGAGCACGCCCTTGCCGAGGTAACGCTTGGGATAGCCGTCGCGCAGCTCCACCGCTTCACGGGTGCCGGTGGAGGCACCCGAGGGCACCGCCGCATAGCCACTGGCACCGGACTCCAGCACCACCTCCA
>JBBIJG010000467.1:0-2304 GCA_037446095.1 Caldilineae bacterium | reverse complement strand
ATTTGACCTACTACCTGCCTCCCGAGGAGACCGATATGGTGAGCATCGAGCCCATACTTCAGCAAATCGCCGACCGTCACTCCGGCCTGTGGGTAGTCAAGAACGTGCCCAACGATTTCGACCCCGATGAAAGCATCGAGTGGTGGCTGACTCACCACACCTATCGGACCATGACCGCCTGGGTGGGCCACAATGTCTTCCGCTATTACTCGATGCCTGTCAGAGAACCGGCCCGTCACCCGCTCCAGGTCAATTTCGCTGACCAGATTTTGCTCACCGGCTACGACCTGGCCATTCGGCCAACCAGGTACGGCCACATCCTGCAAGCCACCCTCTGGTGGCAGGCCCTGACCGAGATGGACGAACAGTACCTGGTTTCCCTGCGTGTTCTGGATCAGAATGGCCATCTGGGGGGACGGGTGGATATTCCACCTTTGGGCAATTTCCGACCGACCGTGAGTTGGGCAAAAGGCGAGCAGATTGAAGACCACGTTGGACTCTTTATTTGGCCGGGTACTCCACCGGGGGAATACTGGGTAGAAGTCGGGCTGGTCAGCAGCAAAGGTCAACCTTTAGCCATCACGGATCACGCATCACGCATCACAGATCAGGGAAGCCACTGCCTCCTTCTCGGACCTATTGCTATCGGCAAGGCTCACACCCCTCCCCCGATCGAAGAGTTGCAGTTCCAGCACCCTGTGGGGGTGGATTTGGATGGCCTGCGCCTGCTGGGCTACAGCCTGCCCTCCAAGTCCATCAGGCCAGGCGATACGCTGCCTTTCGTCCTCTTCTGGCAGGCCAGAGAGAAGATCAAGCAAGATTATCTCATTTCCTTACAACTCCAGGGTGAGAACGGCCAGGTTTGGGGAGAGCACCGCAGCCGTCCTGCTGAAGGCGTTTACCCAACTACCCAATGGGACGAGGGGGAGATTGTGCGCGACCAGCGGGATTGGGTCGTCCCGCCAGACGTGCCCTCTGGTCGCCATCGCTTGCTGGTCGGCCTGATTGATGCGGCCAGCGGCCAGCAGGTTGCCCAGGCCAACCTGGGCAGGCTGACAGTGGAAGCCAGGGAGCGGGTCACCGCCGTACCAACCATCAAATATCCAGTGGCGATGAACTTTGACCACAAAATGGAGCTCTTGGGCTACGACCTGGAGGAGACCAGCCTGAGGCCCGGCGATACCTTGCACTTGACCCTCTACTGGCGGGCCCTGGCCGAAATGGATCAATCCTATACCGTTTTCACCCATCTGCTGGACAGCGACAGCCGCATCTGGGGGCAAAAGGACAGCATCCCCGGCGATGGGACCCTGCCGACGACCAGTTGGATAGCAGGGGAAATCATCACCGACAGGTACGAGATCGCCATCCAATCGGATGCACCGCCTGGGCGATACGTTTTGGAGATCGGCTTCTACGATGCGGGCACGGGGCAGCGTCTGCCTGTGGTCAATCAAGAGGGCCAGCGGCAGGATGACAGAGTGTTGCTGCCAGAAGGAATAACGTTAAGGTGATGGCATCATCAGGAGGAGGTAGTGGTCACGTACCGCCTCAAGCTCGCTGGCCTCGCCAGCCTGACAATTTTGATCAACGGTCTGGTATTGCTCACTGACTGGTCCCTCGCTCGCTACTTGGGCGCACTGCTCTTGCTGTGCATCCTGCCTGGATACGTCCTGGTAGACTTGGTCTTCGCCAGGTCGAGACCACAAAATGGCCTGCTGGAGAAAGTCGCCTTGAGCGTGGGAGCCAGTTACGCCCTTTCCGGCTTTGCTACTTTGGTCATACATTACATTCCCGGCGAGATAACCCTGGTCCAGGCCCTGGTCGCCTATGATCTGCTGATCCTGATCCCTCTCGTGCTGGGCTGCTGGATAGCGCCGTCTCGCCCAACCACCCAACCACCCCACCACCTAACCGCCCAACCCCCTAATTATCTTTGGCTCATTGCCCTGCTCTCCCTGTCCGCCTTCTTCCGCTTCACCCACCTGGGCTATTCTGATTTCCAGGGCGACGAGGCGTCAGTCATGCTCACCGCTGCCGACGCCATCGCTGGGCGAGATTATGTCCTTTTCACCCACGGCAAGGGCCCCGGCGAGGTGCTGATCCCCATCGCCTTCTGGCTGATCGCAGGCCGGATCAACGAACTGGCGGCCCGTTTCCCCTTCGCCCTGGCTGGCTGCCTGGCCGTGTTGACTACCTGCCTGCTGGGATGGCGAATGTTCAACCAGCGAGTTGGGTTGGCTGCCGGGGCGCTGCTGGCTATCAACGGCTTTTTCGTCGGCTTCGGACGCATTGTGCAGTACC
>JBBIJG010000466.1:0-2319 GCA_037446095.1 Caldilineae bacterium | reverse complement strand
GGGGTCCCTGACGATCCGCAGCACCGTGTATTGATCCAGAGCGAAATGATAGGTCACATCACCGATGCGGAGCGCACTATTCTTGTCCATAAATCCGCTATAAACGGGCTCCATGGTGCTGCCCGGATAAGCCTGCACCAGAAAGACAGGACCATCATAGCCATGGGTTGGCAGGGCCTGATAGAACACCAACTGAAAGACGAGGTCCTTAGCGGGGACAGCAAAGTGACGCTCGCTCTGGTGTCCCCCAAAAGGCAGGTTAACTACGGCGGCCGTCTCGGCCCCGTCAGCAAAAGACTGCAAGAGGAGAGGCCGGCCGTTCTGGTCACTGGCTTTGACGGCTACGGCCATACCGTGCGAGACCTGATAAAAGTTCACGCCTCGATAAGTGAGGGGCCGATTCACTCCGACGCTTTGCTCAACGGCCGTGCCATCCGCCATAAGTTGCACATGGATGCGGTAATCCCTGAGCGAGCCGTCCGGGTAGGTATCCAACTCCAGCTTCTTGAGAAGGAGTGTGGCATCCAGCCCATGCCCGATTTCATAACTCTGGCCAGGGCTGAGAGTCCCAGTATCCTCCTGCCATCCCAACCGGCTGGTGACGATCGCGCCCGCCAGGATCACTACCAATCCAATATGGCTCAAGAGAGTTGCTGCTTCCACCCAGAGCCGGTCGGCATAAAAGTAGGCCGTCCCTTTCTCCTTTTCTACAAGGGTGCGGCAGAGCCGACGGATCAGTCCCGCTTTCAAACGCCCCACTGCCTGTTCCACCGGCTGGTCAATGGGAAAAACGGCCTGCTTCAATGGGGCAGCGAAAACGTCAGCGCCTGGTTTGATCTCTGCCCTGCGCACCAGGGGCCAGAGGGAGGCCACCCGTTCAGCCGTGCTGACGATTAAACCCAAAGCCAGGAGGGCCAGCAGCGCTCTGAACCACCACGAACCGTAGACCCTGAAAAGGCTCAAGGTGTCCAGGAAATCGAACCAGGGGCCGTAGTGTCTCTGGGCGTTGGCCAGCCATTGGGCGTAAGCGATAGAATCTCCCGTTGTAGGAACCTGAGGAAGCAAAGTGCCGAGAGCCGAGGCCAGAGCAATGCCCAGCAGCAGGGCGGCGGCCAGTTGGGCCGAACTGAAAAGGCGCCAGAGTGTATCCAGGACGTCCCATTCTCGTGGTATCTTGGCCGGCCTGATCTCGTTGGCCATCTCTCACCCTTCCCCCACCTTTACAGGCGGCGAAGTTATTCCCATTCGGCTAGGCGATTCTCCAGAATCTGATCGGACGAGAAACGGTCGAGCTGGAGGTAAAAACGGGCCGCGTCTACCAGGGCCTCGTTGGGCAGCAGACCCACCACTTCGCTGCAGGCAATGGTCACGCCGTAGCGGGCCGCCTCTCGGCGGATCATTTCCACTACCCGATGGAGAGGTGTCTGGCGGTAGTCGGTCAAATTCATGGAAACCTGGGCGCGCCCTTCTGCCAACAGGCCCAGGGCCTTGACGTAGCGCAGGCCACCGCTGGAGTGGCGCACGGCACGGGCGATGGCCTGGGCTATGGTCACATCCTCGGTGTTGAGATAGACGTTGAAGGCGATGAGAGGCGGGCGAGCGCCGATGACTGTCGCTCCAGCCTTCCCCACCCTGGCTGGTCCAAAGTCAGGGGCGCGGTCCGCCTGAGAGGCAATCTCTGCCTTGAGCCCTTCGTACTCGCCCCGCCGTATATCGGCCAGGTTCCGCCTTTCGGGACGCGTCGCCGCCTCCTCATAAAGGTAGACCGGGATAGAAAGCTCCCGTCCCACGCGCTCCCCCAGGCGGCGGGCCATTTCCACGCACTCAGCCATTGTCACCCCGGCGATAGGTACAAAGGGCACCACGTCGGTCGCCCCCAGGCGGGGGTGCTCACCCCGGTGCTGGTCCATGTCAATAAGCCGGGCCGCCCGCTCGATGCCCCGGAATGCCGCTTCCTCCACGGCCGGCGGCTCTCCCACCATGGTCACCACCGAGCGGTTATGGTCAGCGTCCGAGTGCACATCCAGCACCCTGACCCCTTCTACCGAAGCCAGGGCACTCACAATCTCGTCAATGATCTCTCTTCTGCGCCCTTCGCTGAAATTGGGTACACATTACACGATTCTTTTCATGGTTCAGGGGTTATTTTATCACACCCAGGAGGCTGTGTCAACCTCTAAAATTCCCAGCCCAGGACTTTGAAGCCTTTGGACCTGAACTCAAGAGTGCTGAAGCACGCTAATGATCCTTTCTGCTCCCGCCGGATTTGCAATTCGGCGGCCCAACGGCTGGATTACAAATCCAGCCGGAGCAGGGGTG
>JBBIJG010000465.1:0-2331 GCA_037446095.1 Caldilineae bacterium | reverse complement strand
GGTTGGGGCGTGGCCACCGGAACAGGCGTCGGGCCGGGAGGAGGGAAAGGAGTGCTGGTAAGCGCAACGACAGCCACCGCCACCGGTACAGGCCCGGGCGGAGGGGTAACCCCTAGAGCGGCTTCGTCTAAGGCGGTTTGCTCGATCACCTCAGCCTGAAGGGGGGCAAAGCGGTGCCTTTCCAGCCATTCATCGGGACGATAGTCAGCCCTTAGCTTGGTGGTCATGCTGCCCTCTAACCACTCCTCTTTCTCTCCGGACGAGACCAACTGAGCGCACAAGAGCATCAAGCACAGGCTCATCAGCAAGGCAAGGAGAAATAGAAGGGATATGCGGGTAGGGCTTCTTGGTTGGTCCTGGGCACTCATTCCTCTCTCCATTAAAGGTTGCAAAGCCTGAGGAGCCTTCGGCTGAGCCTAGGGTTTCCGACCAGGCGAAGGCAGTGCCTTCGCCTGGCCAGTAGACTTTTCGGATGGGCTCTTAGCCACAGGCAGGGTAAAGCTGAAAACGCTTCCCTCTCCCGGTTTACTCCGTTCCAGCCAGATACGCTCTCCATGGGCCTCGATGAGAGCCTTGGCCATATAAAGTCCCAGCCCTGCTCCACGCACCTCATCATGGGGCACATCACGGGCGCGGAAGAACCGAGTGAAAAGGCGGCTCTGATCTGCCTCGGGGATGCCAAAGCCGGTATCTTCTACGTCCACTCTGACCTTATCCCCATCTGCGTAAGTGGCCACAGTGATGGTCCCACCTGGCGCGGTATAATTGCAGGCGTTGCTGATCAGGTTGTGGAGAACTCGCTTGACCCGATTGCCATCTACCAACACCGGAGGCAGGTCGGGGGGCAATTGCACATCGGCCGAGAGTTGTTTTTCCTCGATACGTTCCCGCCAGGAGTCCATTACCTCCAGAATCAGGTCCCTCAGCGATGTGGGAGCCAGGTCTAGCCCCAGAGTGCCGGCGGCAACATCCGTCATATCCAGAAGCTCGCCGATCATGGACACCAACTGAGTGGAACGCTGACTGATGTAATTCAGGGATTTGCGCTGCTGTTCATTCAGCTTGTCTGTAGCCGTCAGCAGGAGAAGCTCGCTGTAGCCCTTGATAGAGGTCAAAGGGGTACGTAACTCATGAGATACGTTCTCAATAAACTCATCTTTCAGGCGGTCCACTTCCACCTCGTGGGTAATGTCGCGAAAGACCATGACCTTGCCTAATTCGCTCCCATCTCTGGTCACCACCGGCGCTTCGCCGACGCTGATCACTTTGCCACCGGCCTCAAACCGTCTGTCCTGAGCCCGATCAGGAGGTTCACCTTTAGCCCGAGGAGCAGGCAGCTCTCGAATAGGGTGAACAGGAAAACCTTCGCTGAAGCTCCCCAGTATCCTTGCAGCGGCGGGGTTCATCATAATGATCTGGCCGCTCTGATCTTCCACGATCACCCCATCGGCGATGCTCTCCAAAATCGCTCTGATCTTGCTGGCTTCCTCTTCCAGTTCTCGGGTGCGCTCTCGCAGGCTCTGGGTCATCTGATCAAAGGAGCTGGCCAATATGCCGATTTCATCCCCACGGCGTATGCCAGTCTGCTGCTCCAGGTCTCCCGCGGCCACGGCGCGGGAGGTCTGCACCAGGCGGATAAGGGGGATGATAATGCGTTGCGAGATGAAATAACCAACGACAAACACCAGCACCATGGCCAGGGTGAAGATGACGCCAAACTGGAAACGGCTGGTGGCGGCCTTTTGGACAATGAAGTTGCTTGGCAAGGTGACGGAGAAGATGCCCAGCCATGTTTCCCGTATCTGGAGGGGGCCGAAAGCCATCTCATAGGGTTGACCATACAAAGTGAGCGAGCGGCGGAGGGTCTCGTTGCGCCTGAGGAGGATGGATTGACAGAAAGCTGGACTCACCTCCAGGAGGTCCTTGACCTGTTCTCCTCCGCCGCGTAACGTCGTGGCCAACACCTGCCCCTGACTGTCGTAGAAGGTGACATCGGCCACGCTCTCCTGCTTGATCTCGGCCAGGAATTCATCCAGATAGGTCCCCACCAGAATCGCGCCGACCACCTGGCCCTCATAGCGGATGGGGCCGCCCGTGTAGAACACGTAGCCACCGGGCTCTCTGGCCAGCATGACGAATTTGTCGCCAAGCGAATCAACCTGACCCGCCAGAATCTGAGGGACGATGGGCCAGGTGGAGAGGTCGGTGCCGGTGGTCAAAGTGTAATCACGGACATCGGTGGAGCCCTGGACATGCCTGAAGCCTACCAGCTCTCTGCCCCAATTGTCTGTCACTTCAACGCTGTCTATTTTGGAGTTCACGACGGGGGGA
>JBBIJG010000464.1:0-2339 GCA_037446095.1 Caldilineae bacterium | reverse complement strand
GCCAGCAGGTAGTGCAGCACCATCTGGGAGGTGAAAGTCTTGCTGGCTGCTACCCCAATCTCCAACCCGGCGCGCATATACATCACTCCATCCGCCATGCGGCTGGCTTCGCTGCCCATCACGTTGACAATGGCCAGGGTCTTAATACCTGCCTCTCTGGCTTTGTCCATAGCCGCCAGGGTGTCCACCGTCTCCCCTGACTGGGTCACGGCCAGGAGCAAAGTCCTGTCATCTAAGAGCGGATTCCGGTAGCGGAACTCGGAGCTGTAGTCCACTTCAACCCGCAACCGGGCCAGTTCCTCGATCATGAACTTGCCCACCAGGGCCGCATGCCAGGCCGTGCCGCAAGCAACGCTGTAAATCTTGTCCATCCGCTGCACCACCTCCGGTTCAAGGCGGACATCTTCCAGGTAGATCACAGCCTCATCGAAATCCACGCGCCCCCGGATGGCATCGGCGAGGGAGCGAGGTTGCTCGTAGATCTCCTTCTGCATGAAGTGTTTATATCCACCCTTGGCCACGGCCACGGGGTCCAAAGGGACAACTTGCACCTCTTTTTGAATGGGCACCCCTTCCAGAGTGAAGAAACGGGCCTCTGTCTGAGTGACGACGGCCATTTCCCGGTTCCCGAGGAAGATCATCCGCCGGGTATGGTCGAGGAGAGCGGGCATATCGGAGGCCAGAAACATCTCTCCATCTCCCTGGCCGACTACCACCCCACCGGCATTGCCCAAGCGGGCGGCTATCAGTTTATCAGACTCATGGGAGCTGAGGACGACGACAGCATTAAACCCCCTTATCCGGGCCAGGGCCTGGCGTACAGCAGCAACCAAATCTCTTTCCTGTTTGTAGTACTTCTCCACCAGATGAGAGATCACCTCGGTATCGGTCTGGGAGCGGAAGGTGTGTCCCTCAGCCCGCAATTCCTCCTTCAATTCGACATAGTTTTCCACGATGCCGTTCTGGATGACGACGATTTCCCCATGGCAATCGGTGTGAGGATGGGTGTTGGCCTCCGTGACTCCTCCATGGGTGGCCCAGCGGGTGTGCCCCATGCCGATGTGCCCGCTCAGGGGCTTCGCTTCCAGGGCACTGATCAGATTGGTCAGCTTGCCTACGCTGCGGCACAAGGCAATATGGCCATCCTGGAGCACGGCCACTCCGGCCGAATCGTAGCCCCGGTACTCCAAACGCTTAAGGCCCTCGATGACGATGGATGTCGCCTGCCGAGAGCCCACATAACCGACAATACCGCACATTTTTTGTGTCCCTCCTGTGTTTTTGGCTGATGGCCACCCAGACGGAATGCTATCAGCCATACGCTATCAGCTAGCTGTCTGTCACTGCGCCCCCTCTTTGTCCCGCCGGTCGCCCGGCGGTTTTGTGCAGAGCGCGCTTTCCATTCTGACCCACGGCCGATAGCCGGCCCTTTTCAGCTATCAGGCCATCCGTCAGATCAGGAGGGGAAGATGAGGGACGTGACCATCCCTGGAGGCATCCGCTGACCTCTCGATTTTCCCACCACAAAAGGTGGCGGCTTTGGTGGTTAGCCCCACTGCGCAGTGGGGAACCTCCTCCTCGTCAACTGGGTTCTGAAAGCTCTACCCTGAAAGTCAGTCCCAGTCCATGCGCTATCTTCCCCTTCTCAACCTCAAATGCCCATCGCATCCCCCCTTTCGCGTTGTTATAATACCAGTATACAATGATTTGGGTTCAAAAGCAAATCGGCCTGCACGGGGCTTATGGAGCGAGACTTTCAAGCACGATTCAAGGGGTAGGCAGGTAGGCAGGCGGGTGGTGATTACCCCCAACGTGAATGTCAAACTGTAGGCCCGGCGGAGTCGAGCCTTAGCACGGGTATATCCCAAAAGTGTTGGTAGGGCGAGATAGTTTGTAGCTGGGCGATTTGGCGTAGGGGAAGGGTGGTGTTATACTAAGCAAGAATTCAAAGACAGGAAGGAGAGACCGATGACCCGTCCCATGTCCCGTGCTCAGCGAGTGGAAGCGTTCTTGCGAGAAGCACTCCAGACGTATGAGACCTTGGAAGATTGGTATGATGCTCATCCTGAAGCGAGCTTTGGTGAGATTGAGGAGGCGGCCCGCCAGCGGCGGCGTGAGTTGATGGGCCGCGCCCTGGAAATCCTGATCAACGGTCGAGATACCGGGTTTCAGGTTCAATTGCCCCGCTGTGCTGTATGCGGGGCTGAGATGGACTTCGAGGGCTATAAAGACTGGACCATCTATGGTTTAGAGGGTGATACGAGGCTAGAACGGGCCTATTACGTCTGTCCCGATTGTGAAGATCAGGGGCTTTTTCCCCCTGGACCGAAAACTGAGGC
>JBBIJG010000463.1:0-2371 GCA_037446095.1 Caldilineae bacterium | reverse complement strand
TTGACTCCGTCTCCCTTTAACCCTTCCAGCAGTTGGCCGGTGCCATCCGTTGAGCCGTCGTTGACAACGATGACCTCTTTCTCCAAACCGCACGTCTCTGCCCTGGCTACCCTGGCCAAGACCTCGGCGATCGTTGCGGCTTCATTATAGCAAGGGATGATGATAGAAAGCTTTTTCAAAGCCTGGCCTTTCTGCCTGGACTGCAATAGTGATTGTAACAAAAATATTACGTTCCATCAAACTGCTGAGGCTTTATCTCTTCTCCAGAAGTCTCATCACCGAGGGGAAACTGGCCGTATCGGTGTGGGGTAAAAAGAGTGCTGACACAAACTGCTCCATAAAGCGGTTATCGGCACTGAGTTCCAGATAGGTCATCTTATTGGCGATCTCGGCCACCTCGCGACGCAAAGGGCGTGAGAGGAGAGCATAGGTCGCTCCCAAGAGGGAAGTATTGCCCAGATACTTGAAGCGCTCCCAGGGCAGGTCAGGCAGCAGGCCGATTTGGATGGCTTTCTCAATGTTGATGTACTGGCCGAAGGCTCCGCCGATGAGGATTTGCTCTATATCGGCCAGTTGCAGGCCCACACTGTGCACCAGGATGGAGAAGCCCGCGTAAATGGCTGCCTTGGTCCGGAGCAGATTTTCGATGTCCACCTCGGTGATGACAATGTCATGGCCGATAGCCGTCTCGGCGGCCCAGGCGACCACGTACTCCCCGCCGTGGTCGCCCACGCGAGTCCGAGGGGTGGGGAGGTCGCGGTGGATGTTGCCCGCTTTGTCAATGACCCCGGTAATGAACATCTCGGCCAAAAGGGAGATCATGCCGGACCCACAGATGCCCCGTGGGGGGACGTTGCCGATGACGCGGTAAGTTGGCTCATATCCTTGGGGGTTGATCCAGATTTCCTCAATGGCTCCCGCCGTAGCCCGCATCCCATGCCGCACTCCTGCCCCCTCAAAAGCCGGTCCAGCCGAGCAGGCGCAGGCCAACAGCCAATCGGCATTGCCCAGGACCATTTCGCCATTGGTGCCCACGTCCATGAAGAGGGTCAGGGCATCGGTCTTGTACATGCCAGAGCTGAGGACACCCGCCGTGATGTCTGCGCCCACGTAGGCCCCCACCCCCGGCAGGCAGTCAACAATGCCCTGGGGATGAATGTTGAGGCCGACTTCCTCGGCTGACACGGGTAGAGGGTGAGAGATGGTTGGAATATAGGGCTCCTCGCGGATGTACTTAGGATTCAAGCCCAGGAAAAGCTGGATCATGGTGGTATTGCCGGCCACCGTGGCCTTGTGGATGTCTCGGGGGCGGATGCCGTTGCGGCTGGCCAGTTCGTCAATCAAGCCATTGAGGGTCTTGAGCACCAGGCGTTGCAGGTGAGCCAGTCCGTCGCCTTTCTGGGAATAGATGATGCGGGAGATGATGTCCTCGCCACAGGAAATCTGGCCGTTATACTCCGAGGCCCGGTCTATGATCCGGCCACCGAGCAGGTCAACCAGTTGCACCACGTTGGTTGTGGTACCGATGTCAATGGCCAGACCAAAGGACTGGGCCGTCTGGTCGCCGGGTAGGATGTCTATCAGGTAAGGGCCACAGTTATTGGCCGACCCACCGTTCCCCATCTCCAGAACGGCCGTCACCTGCCAGTCGGCCTCGCGCAAAGTGGTCGCCAGGTGCTTGAGAACCGGCAGAGGGATGGTCAGGCTGTTGGGGATACCGTGTTGGGCCTTCAGCTCTCGCCGCAGCCGATCAAAGTCGGTGGTGTTGTCGGCCAGGCTGGGAGGCTCTATCGTCACGAAGAATCTGCCAATGGAGGGCTCCACAGGCCATTCGAACTCCAGCGGCAGGGCAATCTTCTCCGCTCCTTTGGCCTCCGCAGCAATCCGGCGCTCGATCTTCTCCTGCTCTGGCACAAAGAGGATCACATCACCTTTGACCACCGACTGACAGGCCAGGGCGTAGCCTTCTTCCTCCTCGGCCGGAGAAAGCTTGGCGCTGGGCCGCCGGCTGACGGGCCCATGCTCCACCAGGACTTTGCAACGACCACAACGCCCCTGACCACCACAGGGCAGGTTGAACTCGATACCGGCCTGAAAGGCCGCATCTGAGAGCAGCGTGCCGACGGCGACCTCTATGACTTTGCCTGAGGGCTTGAAGATAACAATGCACCTGTCGCTAATGATACGGCTCCCCTAAAATAGCACATGCCCCCTCCCTTGATGTGGAGGGTGCTTAGAGCCTCTCCGAGAACGAGTGTGGGACAGCCTTTCCAGGCTGTCCGGGCAGGCTGGTTTTCGGATGGGCACTAAAAAGTCCATATGAGCGGGCGGCTTCGCCGCCCGCTCATACCTCACACCTTATCTTTCGGGG
>JBBIJG010000462.1:0-2386 GCA_037446095.1 Caldilineae bacterium | reverse complement strand
CACCCCCTCCCCAACACAGGAGGGCCTTTCCATCTCGTCCCCAGTGGGAGCTTCTCCAGCCCCGGCGCCTCGTCCGCTGTCCCGCCCGTAGCGGGAGGCCCGGAAGGCCCGGCGGAAGTCTATGGATTCATAGCTCACGATAGGAGCCATGGCATCGTAGAAGTAGAGGTACTCCTGGCCGGTCAGGGCGGCGATTTCAGCGGCCAGGGCATCGGAGGTGAGGGGGCCGGTGGCAATGACCGTCGGTGTGTCCGGTGGGATAGAAGTCACCTCCTCCCGTCGCAGGTGGATGTGCGGGTGACCGGTGATACGCCGGGTGACCAACCGGGCGAAGGCCTGGCGATCTACCGCCAGAGCCCCACCGGCCGGAACGGCCGTGGCCTCGGCGCAGGCCATGATGAGCGAGCCCAGCCGCCTCAGCTCCTCCTTCAACAGCCCTGGGGCTCTGTCCACCAGGTTAGAGCCCAGCGAGTTGCTGCACACCAGCTCGGCCAGGTCCCCTGTGCGATGGGCGGGCGTCAACCTGGTGGGCCGCATCTCGTAGAGGGTCACCTGGATGCCACGTTGCGCGGCCTGCCAGGCCGCTTCCGCTCCGGCCAGCCCTCCGCCAATGACCACAAGCTCAGTCATTCTTTAACCTCACAAGAACCAGCTCCCCAAAGAGACACCTCCCGGCTGACACCGGAGACTTCTCACCGATAATAGTACCACGAAGTGCGGCGGACGTCAAGAAACCCTTTTAACAAAAAGGCGATTCTGTGGTATACTATGAACATGGCTGGACTTTTCTCGATCCGGTAATCACGGGGGAGCTCTGTACTCAATCGTGGTGAGGCAGGCTACCCCACTCTGAGGGCCCAAGAGAGACTCTGTGGGGGAGCATGCCCCACTTGCCCCCATTTACAGGCAAAATTATACTCATGGAGGAAAACGCTGATGAAAGAATCCCATGCCCAGGTCAAATGGCTTGACAAACTTCAATTCGTGGGCACCGACAGCACCCGGCATTCCCTGGTGATGTCCTCTCAGGACGAAGAGAATGCCACAGGCCTTAAGCCCTCTGAGCTCCTTTTGCTGGCCCTGGGAGGCTGTACGGCTGTGGATATCGTCACGATTATGCGCAAAAAGCGCCAGAAGATGACCGGGCTGGAGATCCACGTCCACGGGGAGCAGGACGAGAATCCACCCTGGCCTTTCCGTCACATCCATCTGGAATACGTGGCGCGGGGTAAAGGACTCTCGGAAGAGGGGCTGGCCTGGGCTATCAAACTCTCCGAGGAGAAGTATTGCTCTGTGAGAAACTCCCTGGCCTGTGAAGTCACCAGCAGTTACCGCATCGTGGAGGAGGAATAAGGATGCGTGTGCTGATCACTGGCGGGGCAGGCTTTCTGGGCTCCCATCTGTGCGACCGCTTCCTGGCCGAAGGGCACCAGGTGATCGCGATGGACAATCTCATCACCGGTACCACGCGCAACATCGAACACCTGGCCGGGCGCGACGACTTTCTCTTTATTAAACACGACGTGACCAACTACATCTATGTGGAAGGTCCGCTGGATGCTGTCCTGCACTTTGCTTCGCCGGCCAGCCCAATTGACTATCTGGAATTGCCCATCCAGACCCTCAAAGTCGGGGCACTGGGGACTCACAAGGCCCTGGGGTTGGCTTTAGCCAAGAGGGCCCGCTTCCTGCTAGCTTCAACGTCCGAGGTCTACGGTGACCCTTTGCAGCACCCGCAGCGAGAAGACTATTGGGGCAATGTCAATCCCATCGGGCCACGGGGCGTCTATGACGAGGCCAAGCGTTTCGCCGAGGCCCTGACCATGGCTTACCACCGCGCCCATGGCGTGGATACCCGCATCGCCAGGATCTTTAATACCTACGGCCCTCGCATGCGGCTGGACGACGGCCGGGTGGTACCCAATTTCATCGGCCAGGCCCTGCGAGGTGAGCCCCTCACCGTCTACGGCGACGGCTCCCAGACCCGTAGTTTCTGCTACGTCTCAGACCTTGTAGAAGGCATCTACCGCCTGCTCTTGTCCGACGAAGTGGAACCGGTCAACCTGGGTAATCCCACCGAGATGACCATACTGGATTTTGCCCATCTGGTCAATCGTCTGACCGGCAACAAGGCAGGCATCGTCTATGAGAATTACCGTATCCCCAATGACCCTCAAGTGCGCCAACCCGACATCTCTAAGGCCCGTCGGGCACTCAACTGGGAGCCCCAAGTGGGCCTGGAAGAAGGACTACAGAGGACGATTAGCTGGTTCAGGGAGCGGGTCCGGTAAGGGGAGAGGTCCGTGCCCGTAAGGAGGAGGATTTCTTTGACCAGGACGGCTTTCATCTACTCGGAGAAACTGTGGGAGCGAGGACATGTGGAGAC
>JBBIJG010000461.1:0-2404 GCA_037446095.1 Caldilineae bacterium | reverse complement strand
ATGTCCTACCTCTCCTTAACTTGGGCCCATCAACCCTTCAACGATCCGGCCATCAACCCGCGCAGGAAGAAGCGTCCCAGGAAGATGTAGACCAGCAGGGTGGGCAACGCTGCCAGCAACGCCCCGGCCATCTGCACGTTCCATTCGACGATGAAACTGCCGGCCAGGTTATTCAGCGCCACAGTAATAGGCTGCACCTCAGGGTTGCCAATTACCGTAACGGCAAAGAGAAAGTCGTTCCAGATTTGGGTGAACTGCCAGATTATCACCACCACAAAACCGGGCACGGACAACGGAAACAGGACGTGGCGGTAAACCCCAAAGATATTGGCGCCATCAATGCGAGCCGCCTCTACCAATTCTGTCGGCACAGCGGCGTAATAGTTGCGGAAGATCAGGGTAGTGATGGGGATACCGTAGATCACGTGGCAGACGATCAGGCCGGGAATGCTTCCGTAGAGGCCAATCTTACTAAGCACTTGCACCAACGGGATAAGGATACTCTGATAAGGGATGAACATCCCGAAAAGCAGGACAGGGAATAGGACCTCAGCTCCCCGGAACTTCCACTTGGAGAGGAGGTAACCGTTGATAGAACCCCACATGGCCGAAATGAGGGTGGCCGGCACGGTCAGATACACGCTGTTCATAAAGTTCTTACCCAGACCGCCGAATCGAGCCAGATCGCTGTATCCCACAGCAGCCTGTCCCCCCGCCCAGGCTTTAACGAAGCTGTCGAAGTGCAGCCCCGATGGAAGAGACCACATACGGTACAGGTTGACCTCGGCGAAGCTTTTCATTCCGGTGACCACCAGGACATACACCGGCATCAGGTACAATATGGCAAAGGCGGTCAGGAGGCCGTATAGGACCACCCGCTGCCAGCGCCATGCCCGTCTTCGGCTTTTATGCCAATCAAAAGCGCTCATATCTCAGCCTCCGTGCGGGTGCTATATATCAGGTATGGGACGATGAGGACGGCCACCATCAGCAACAGCACGATGGCGATGGATGCACCTTGATAGAAACGGTTAGCCTCGAAGGTAGTCTCCCACATGAAATAGGCGGGCACGTCGGTAGAGAAACCGGGGCCGGGGCCGGTCATAGCCACCACCAAGTCATAGATCTTCAGGGAGATGTGGCCCAGCACGATCACCGCGCTGAGGGTGACCGGCTGTAGCAGCGGCAGGATGATATGTCGTAAAATTTGCCATTCCGAGGCCCCATCCACCCGTGCCGCCTCCCGCAATTCATCGGGGATAGCCCGCAACCCGGCCAGGTACATGGCCATGGTGTAACCGGACATCTGCCAGGTGGCGGCGATGACCACGGAAATAATGCCCACCGAGAGGCCGAAATTCGGGTGGGCCAGCCCACCCAGCCCAATCTGCTTTAAGAATACACCCACCTGAGAATCAGGGTGGATGTAAAGCACCCTGGGGTCGGTGAACCAGCCCCATTTGAGAAACCCCAGCCCAACTCTTTCGAAGAGCAGGTTGACCCCTGTGCTGCCGCCCTCCGTTGTACCAGGGTTGAGCAGCCAGCGCCAGACGACGCCGGTGACGATGAAGGAAACGGCCATAGGGAAAAGATAAATGCTGCGGAAAAACCCCTCTCCTTTGATGCGTTGATCCAGCAGATAGGCCAGCAGGAAGCCGATACTCAGGCAGGCACTCAAGAACAGTAGAGTGAACGTGACTGTGTTGCGCAGGTCAATGCGGAAACGCAGGTCGGCAAACAGCTCCGCATAGTTCCGCAGCCCGACCAGGGTGAGATCGGGCAGGAGTTGATTCCACTTGCTGAGTGAGACGTAGGCCGTGAAGCCGATGAACCCGTAGACGAAAACGGCAATGGCGATGACCGAGGGGGCCAGCAACAGCACAGAGACGACCCGCTCCCAATTCCAACGTCTCATAAAAAGCCCTCCATAAACAGGGAGCGAGGCAGCCCGGAGGGGCTGCCTCGCTAAAACGACGCTCAGCAGCTACTTGCAGGCCCCGGCCTTCACGCACGCTGCTTGCAAAGCGGCCTGGGTGCCCGCCACATCGCCGCTGGTGAGGAACAGGTTGACGGCGGTCTTGTAGTCAGTAGCCCAGGACTCGATAGCCGCGGCCCCGTGCATCACGCTGGGCACAATGGCATCCTTGCTCCAGTCTGCCATAGCCGACTGCAGGTAGGCGTTGAACAGCTTGGGATCACAGTCAGTGCGGGCGCAGATGGAGCCTTTCTGTGGGTTGAAGGCTTCCTGCCCTTCCTTGGAGCCACAGACCTTGAGCCAGTTCTTGGCGTTTTCGGGGTTGGGGGCCTTCTTCGTCAGAGCGAAGGTGTCGGACAGGGCCACGAAGATGCCTTTGGTGCCTGGGGGTGGCGCCCAGCCGTAACCGGTGAAGGCTTTGGAGGTGAA
>JBBIJG010000460.1:1925-2413 GCA_037446095.1 Caldilineae bacterium | reverse complement strand
CATGGAATCTCTCACTGGCAGGTCGGGCGAGTGGACGCTGACGGTGACCGAACTGGTGGGCACAGACCTGTCACAGATACCGAGCAAGCAAATTCGGTTGGCCGGGCCGTGGGTATTCCGCTTTGCCGTCCCGTAAGCCGCAACACCTCAACCAGGCGGACTCAGACGAAGGCTCCAGCCCAGGACTGGAGCCTTCGTCCGTTGAAGGGGTGAGCTCAGGGGTCAGGTGGTTCAGCAGGACGATGCCCCCAGGGAAAGGGATGCTCATCAGGAAGCCCGGAGGGGCCAGCCCCTCACCAGCAGGTGAAGGCTTCGACCTGAATGGCTGCGCGAAGGATTTGTCCAGGGCCACTCACTTCCGGAGGTGAAACCTGGCCAGCTTCTCCTGCATCCTGGCCCAATGGGTTCCTGGCCAGTAGATTTTATCGCAGTGGGGGCAAAGACTGAAATCCCGATGGGTGCGGAAGATGTGAGGGGGAACTCGCCCT
>JBBIJG010000460.1:0-1886 GCA_037446095.1 Caldilineae bacterium | reverse complement strand
TTTGAAGGGGGGTGTTACAGATGGGACAGCGCGAGAAGGCGTGCTCCTTCGTCAGTGCCAGCTCAACGAGGATCTGGTCCAGTTGCTCTTCCAGGTCATCGCTTTCGACCAGCAGGCATTGGAGTCCACGCCGCTGCGCCAGACCCCTATCCCGCGTCAGTAAAAGACGTCCTTCGGCCCGGGCCAGGCGCACCAGTTGGTCATCGTCCAGGTGGGGAAGGTAAACGGTGTCGTATCCCAATACCCGCAGCCACCTGGCTAGGCGGCCAAGCATACTGTCCACAATGAACTTCATCTGTGCTTTCATCGGATGGCCTGCCGTATCTGCCGGGAGAGCGAGCCAAACTCCTGGCTGTAAAGCATGGCCAGGTGGCGAGGGCGCGGCAAAGAGACAGGCACAGCCGTTTCGATCTTTCCCGGCCGTGGGCTCATCACCAATACCCGGTCGGCCAGGAAGACGGCCTCTTGAATGCTGTGGGTCACCATCACCACCGTCTTCCGTCTGGCCTCCCAAATCCGCAGCAATTCCAGGTTCATGCGCTCCCGGGTGAGGGCGTCAAGGGAGGCAAAAGGCTCGTCCAGGAGCAAGATAGCCGGGTCGTGGACCAGGGCGCGAGCAATGGCCACCCGCTGCTGCATCCCCATAGAAAGCTGGTGAGGGTAGACCCTCCCAAACCCATCCAGGCCGACCAGTTCTAATAGTTCCTGAGCCAGAGCCTGGGCTTGGGCTCTTTTCAGGCCCTGAACCTCTAGAGGGAGGGTGACGTTCTGCAGGACGGTGCGCCAGGGCATCAGGTTGGTTTTCTGGAAGACGAAGCCAATCTGACGGCAGGGGGAGCTCAGAGGCTCGCCACGGAAATAAACCGCCCCGCCTGTCGGAGCCAACAGGCCGCCCAAGATGCGGAGCAAAGTGGTCTTACCACAGCCCGAGGGCCCGACAAGGCAAAGGAACTCCCCCTCGCCAACTTGAAAGGAGATGGACTCCAGCGCCGGAACCCTTCCCTGCGGGGTGCAATAGGTTTTGCTGATAGCCTCAGCGGCGAGAATGGATTCCATCTATCCCTTACGGTTCGACGATGAACTGGTTGGTGAACATCTGCCTGACCTCGGTCTCTGTGTCTACGAACCCCAGTTCCCTCATAAAGCGTTGAGAGGCTTCCCAGGCTGCCGGATCGGAGCGGCCGAGGTCATCGGCGCGCCACACCTTGATGGCTTCCTGAAGGACAGCCATCTGCCGGGAGGCATTTTCTCCCCCCGCTTCCGGCACATATTTCAGGCAGATCTCAAAAGCTTCCTCAGGATGGTCTATGGTGTAGCGCAGCCCCCGCAGGAAGGCCCGTGCCAGACTTTGCACCAGAGCCGGCGCCGCGGCGATGGTCTGCTCGTTGGTGATAAGGCCGTTGGAGACCAGGTTGACATAGTCTGAAATGGCGATCACGTTGACCTCGTAACCGGATTGCCTCAATTGCACAGGTTCATTCATGATGTAGCATACCGCGGCGTCAACCTTGCCTTCGGTGAGGCTGGCCACCTGAGTGTAACCGATGTTCTGCAGGTTCACCGCCGTCTCATCAATGCCCTCGACGTGGAGCAGGGCTCGCCAGCCGATGTAACTGGCTCCGTACAGGGCCGGGATGCCAACCGTCTTGCCGATGAGGTCCTGGGGCTTCTGCAAGCCCTGCTCTTTTAGAGAGACGACGCAGACGGGGAACCGGCGATACCAGTTCAGGACATAGACCACAGGCAAACCCTGGGAGCGGGCCAGGATAACCTGATCCCCGCTGCCCACGGCGAATTGCAACTCGCCGGTGCCGACGAGTTTGAGGAGGTCCGTATCCCAACCGTAGTCAAAGTTGACCTCCAGGTTCTCAGCGGCGAAGTAGCCC
>JBBIJG010000459.1:0-2427 GCA_037446095.1 Caldilineae bacterium | reverse complement strand
GCACCTCCATCATCCAGAACGGTCTGGATATTCCCAACGCCAACACTATTATTGTCAACCGGGCCGACCGCTTTGGCCTGGCCCAACTCTACCAACTGCGGGGACGGGTGGGGCGCAGTGCGGTGCGCGCCTACGCCTATTTCCTGTACAGCCGGCATCAGCAGCTTAACGAGGCCGCCCAAAAACGCCTGCAGACCATCCTGGAGGCCAGTGAACTGGGGGCAGGGTTTCGCATCGCCATGAAGGATTTGGAGATCCGAGGGGCGGGGGAGATCCTGGGCGCTCGTCAACACGGCCACATTGCCGCCGTTGGCTTTGACCTCTACTGTCGTCTGTTGGCCCAGGCCGTGCGGGAGCTGAAGGGCGAGGAGCCCGGCCAACTGCTGGGAGAGGAAGCGGCCTATCTGCCACCTTTGGACAGCGGAGTACAAATCAACCTGCCCCTGGCCGTCTCTCTGCCGGAGGACTATGTGCCTGATGAGAGATTGCGCCTGCACCTGTACCGCCGCATGGCCAGCTTGACCACCCTGACCGAGGTAAAGGACATGGAACAGGAACTGGAGGACCGTTTTGGTCCACTCCCCAGGGCAACGGTGAATCTGCTCTACCAGTTACGTCTGAAAATCCTGGCTATGGCGGCCAAAGTGCAGGCTATCTCCATCGAGGAAGGACAGGTGGTCATCCGAGCCAGGAGCCTGGGGAGAACTGAGGAGAAGGAGCTGCAACGAAGCCTGGGGGGCAAAGCCCGGGTGGGCCGCCGGCAGGTCTGGCTGCCCCTGGACCCTCAGGGCCGATGGCAAAAACTCCTGCCCGGTATCCTGCAAGCAATGGCTGAGGTAGTTACCAGGTAAAAGGCAGCAGGAGTAGTCACGGACCCCTTTAGAGGGGAGCTTGGGGGTCTGAGACCGGGCCTGGGCCTAAAAATTCAAGTGGGGGGAACCCTGGCAAGGGTTTGGAGGCGACTTTCAGGCAAAAAGCTTTCGTCCGCCAAGGGTTGCATTGCTGTCAGGGCTATTCGCAACTTTCGCAAGAGTAACCTCAGTAGAGCGCAATTGGCTCTCCCGGCCTAACCATCGGGCAGCGGACCTAACGTTCTCAGATAAGGGGGTGGGGATGGAGACATCCGCTATCGGTGGCACCAGGGGATTAAAGAGACCCGCGGCCTTCAAGGAAAGCCCCTTCTTTTTTCTGTCAGCCGTGGTGATCCTGAGCGTCGGGCTGGCCTCCTATGGGTATGAACTGCATTTGCCAGCCCTGGGTTTCCGCTGGACTAATGCCCATCTTGTGTATGCCGTGGAGAAGGGCGGGCCCGCAGAACAGGCAGGAGTGAGGGCTGGGGATGTCTTCCGCCAGTTGGAAGGGGTGACCCCGGATCATCCTCGGGACATTGCCCGCCTGGTGAGGCAGCTACAACCAGGGAAGGCAGCATCCCTGGTGGTGGAACGAGAAGGTCAGCCCCTGGAACTCACCTTGCGGCCCGAGTCCAAGTCCCCTTTACTGGAAGGCTGGGGCGTTAACTATGTCGTAGCCCTGGTATTTTGGGCTACGGGCCTCTTTGTCTATCGCCAGCGAGCCGGGGACAGGGTAGCTCGCTCCCATTTCCTTTTCTCCTTGACCTCGGCTTTGGTGTTCTTCACCCTTCTGCCGGGTTTGACCTGGTTTCGGATCCTGCAATACATGGGCCTCGGCCTGGTACCGGGCCTCTTCCTGCACTTCTTCTCAGGTCTCGCCGACGAATTCGGCCAGATAGCCGCAACGGGGGAGGGTGGAGCGGTCGGAAAGCTTCTGGGGGTGAGCCGACGCCCGCTATGGTTGTTTGGGTTCTATCTCCCAGGCGTCCTGCTGGGCCTCTGGAATTCTGCTCTCATCCTCCTGGAGAAGGAAAGGGCTTTCCCTTGGGTTTACGATCTGCTCCCCCTCAACCTGGCTTTCGGCTTCGGAGAGTGGCTCGTCCTGCTCTTCATCTATTTGCGGGTTGCTCCGATGGGTGTCAAACGAGAATTAGAGGAAACGACGGTGGGGATATTCATCGCCACCTTGCCCTTCATTGTGCTGCTGGTCATTGATACCCTGACCCGCTCCCAGCTTATTGATCCCCGTCTCCTCCACCTGTCGAGCCTGGGCCTGCCTCTGGCCCTCGGCTACGTCTTGCTGAAAGGACATCTGACGAACCTCGACCATCTTGTCAACCGGGGCCTGGTCTACACGACCCTGGTCGCCGTGTTGCTGGGCATCTACCTTCTGCTGGTTGAAATAGGGGAGCATTTGTTGGGCATCACGCTCTCCAGGCCGGGAGTGCTCATCGCCCTCTTTTCCACCCTGGTTGTCATGATTCTCTTGGCTCCTCTTAAGCGATGGCTGCAAGCGGTCGTAGACCGTCTATTCTATCGGCACTAGCCATCCGGGTAATTATGAAACCCCCGTCCC
>JBBIJG010000458.1:0-2434 GCA_037446095.1 Caldilineae bacterium | reverse complement strand
AAGATCAAGTTATAGGCCGCGTTGTACCAGCCGGTGACTGCATCTCCTTGGAAGTATTGCAGCAGCACCGTATCTATCTTGTAGGAGAGGCCCAGCGTAAAGCCGATAATCCCAAAGGGAAGCGCTGCTTTCACCAGGCGTGGCCATGTACTGGGATCAACCTGCCACTGCAGGCCCCCCAGACGGCGACGGATCACCACAAAGCTTAGGCTAGCCATTGCCAAAACCCCACATAGGGACGCAACGATCATCCCCATAACCCCATACCCCTTTAACAAGACTACCGTTCCCAAACCCACGAAAACAAGCTGGTTCGCTACACTAAACGTGGCCGAATAGTCAAGGCGTTCCTTAGCTATCAGCAGCATATCTAGAGGACCCTGGACAGCATACAGAAACAGGCTACAACTGGCCACAAAGATACCCAAAACCAGGTCTGGAGAGCGCCCCGACAAAATAGCAGAGCCCGTGGTCATGGCCACGGTCAGAAAAGACAAAATCAGGCGCAGAGCTACAATATTGGAGAACATGCTGGCCGTCTTTTCCCTGTCTTTGGCTATTTCTCTCAAGCCATAGGGAGCCAACCCAAGATCCGAAAAGATGGCAAAGATACCCACATAGGCTAACACAGTGCTATATTGGCCATAGCTCTCGCCTCCAAGCCGCCGCACGACGAAGACGGAGAAGCAGAAGGACAGAATCTTGATGGCCCAGCTCCCCAACAGACTGAAGACCGAATTCTTAACAACAATCGCTGATAATGACTTCACCTGACTATATCTCCCTTTGGTGGCACCTTGGCTCTCATGGTCATCACTTGTTTCCAGGTGCCTACTCATTCCGTTCCCCTAAATTGTGCCGCCTGTATTGATCCCAAGGCTTCACGAACCGTCGCCTGTCCCGGCTCCAACCGCAGTGACACCCGATAGGCGTTCGCCGCCAACTCGGTCTCTCCCTGGCTGCTCCGCCACCAACCCCACGCATTCAACTCCTGCACGATGTCCTTGACGCCCCGCAACAGCGGCTCTGCGTCGTCCAACCGCCCGACCCACACGTAAGCCAGCCCCAGGGCCTTCCGCGTGGCAAAGCTGGAAGGGGCCGCCCGGTAAGCAAGTTCCAGATGAGCCACCCCCTCCTCGTAGCGACCCGCATCCACGGCCAGCCGCCCCAGCCGTTGCTGCGCCGTATGGTTGCCAGGAGCGTAGCCGATGGCCTGGTCATAGTGAGCCCTGGCCAGATGCAAATACAACCGCTGCTCATCATCTGTCAGATTGGGAGCCAGTTCACCCTTGGCCTGGTAGACACTACCCAGATTGGCGTAGATGACAGCCAACAAGGGCCTGTGTAGAGCAAAGCCCAGCGACAGGCAGGTTAAAGCCAGGATGAAATAAACAGCCAGGTGCTCCGCCCTCCGGCGAGGTGGATACTCCGAACCAACCATAGCATAGCGCAAAGGAGTACCCCGCCTGGCCTGAACGATGCCCAACCCTGTTCCCACAGCCAGGCCCAATAAGGCGAAAAACACCGGCAGGGTCCAGCTATCGGCATACTGGCGGGCATCGAAGAGCCCATGGATGAAAGTGGCCGTGACCCCCAGCCAACAGCCTTGAAAAACGGCCCGCGCAGTTTTCTCCTCTGTCCTGGAGGAATAACTCAAGACACGCCCCACAAAGAGGTAGAAAGCTGCGATCAGCGACAGGAAAGAAAGGATGCCTAATAACCCCTGGCCCAGCCAGATCTGCAGGAAGAGGTTGTGAGAATAGCTCAGAAAAGGGACCTGTATCAGCAGAGCATATCTGGAATAGACCATGGCAAAGACATCGCCCAGACCAATCCCTGTGAGGGGAAAGTCCCGAATCAGGTAGAAGGAATTACGATACACCTCCAGTCTATCCGGGCAGGCGAAGAGGGATGTCAGAGCCGTGCCGACAATGGGGATCGAATTCAGCGCGGCGTCGCTGTTAAAGATGAGATAAGCCTCCGGAACGACGACCGACATGGGCATGATTGCGGCGAATACCAGGCCCAGGCGGTGAAACCTGGTGCACAGCCAGATGACCCCACAGAGAGCCAGCGCCACCCAGGCTCCCTGCGAAGCCGTCAGCAGCAAAGCCAAAGCCAAAGTCACGGCACCAAAGCCATAGAATACCTGCAGCCCAGGCTGTCTCTCACCAAGGGCCAGAGCCAAAGCGAGGGGTACCATCCCCTCAAGAAAAGTGGCTACGGAATTGGGGTGAAGCTGGAACACCCAGGCCGCAGGGAAGGTACGGCCCGTGACTGAGCACCCGTGCTGGATGATGAAATACGCAGACACCACCAGGCCCAGAAGCAGCAATCCAGCGCTCAGGATACGCCCGGAGCGCTCCGTTGTGCAGTTGTTAACGAGCAGGTAGTAGAGAGCGACTGCCCCCACGATCATCAGAAACAACGGCAG
>JBBIJG010000457.1:0-2459 GCA_037446095.1 Caldilineae bacterium | reverse complement strand
CATCTCCTCCTCGTTGAGATGGATGGCGTGGGCGTACCACACATCTTCCCCCACCCAACCCAGCTCCTGCATATACTCCACCGGACGCCGACCAACCTTTCGGAGGCAGAACGCCTCTTCATCCAGGGTCTCTGCCACGTGGGTATGCAAAGTCAGGCCCCGCTGACGGGCCCAGATGGCTGATTGGCGCATCAACTCCTCGGTCACCGAAAAGGGCGAGCAGGGGGCAATGACAAGACGGCACATGGAATAAGGACCCGGGTCATGGTAAGTGTCCACTACCCGCTGGCAGTCGGCCATGATCTCCTCTTCCGTCTGAACGACGCGGTCGGGTGGCAGGCCACCACTGGATTGCCCCAGAGACATGCTGCCCCGGCAGGGATGGAAGCGGATGCCCAATTCTTGAGCGGCGCGGATCTCGGCATCCAAGGTGACGTCGTTGGGGTAAAGGTAGAGGTGGTCGCTGGTCGTGGTGCATCCGGATAACATCAGCTCGGCCAGGCCAATCTGCGCGCTGATGTAGACAGCCTCGGCGGTCAACTCGGCCCAGATGGGGTAGAGGGCCACCAACCAATCGAAAAGCTCTGCCTCCTGCACCCCTGGCAGCGCCCGAGTCAGGGTCTGATAAAGGTGGTGGTGGGTGTTGATCAATCCCGGCAGGACGACCATCCCGGATGCGTCCATGACCCGGTCGGCTTCCTGGGGCAGAGCGCTGCTTGGCCCCACCATTTCGATGACATTGTCGCGCACCCAAAGGCCACCTTGCTCTATTCGGCGGCGTTCCTCATCCATGGTGATGAGAAGGGCGGCATCTTTCAAGAGGAGAGTCGGCATAGGCGTCCCCTCAAATTTCCTCCAGAATTTCTTTGAATTCACTGAAGGGTATGGCTGTCAGGGTCTGGGTCATGGCCACTCCAAAGGAGTTGGCCAGTACCGCCACTTTGGTCGCCGTCTTGGCATCAGGGGCCTCGAAAATGTGTAAGAAGTCGTAGGCTCCCAGCAAGGCGTAGCTGGCCACCCGTCGCACTTCTGGACAGTGCTTCCGTAACTGCCGCTCGAACTCCTCATCCATTTGGGCTAAGGATTTGACCTGTTTCGCTCCCTCAGATGACACTTTGGACAGTAAGACAAAAGTAGCCATTGCCGTTCCTCCTTAACGTCTCCCTTCCAGCACCAACCGGGCCACTTTCCTCCCCAGGCCGATACTGTTGCTGACCGTCCGATCATCCGGATGCAGTTGACAGGAATCGGTCAGGTACAGGCCCTTGACCGGAGTCTTTATACCGAGTTTGTGCTGTGAGAAGCCGACCTCACAGACCGGTTGAGCGTATTGGTCCCGGCTCACACGATATTCTTTGATCCAGCTCTCCCTGAAGTCCGGATTGATCCTCTTCAGGTAGCCTATGTATTCTTTCAGCAGTCTGTCCTCGGATAGGGCGTACTTCTCGTCGGTGGAAGGCAGGTATTGAGGCAGGTAGATGAGCGCATCGCCACCGAAATGGGGACATGGATTGAGGTTGGTGTATTCGATGACGCCAGCCAGGGAGATGGCCGGGTCGCTGATATTGGTCCAGAAATAGGGTGTCAGGGGCTTCTTCAGCCGCAGCAGCATACACATCACGCCGATGGAATCAATGCGGGCAATCTTCGCCAGGTATTCCGGCGAGGCCCCGTTGAGCATGGCGGCGAAAGCGGGAGTAGGGATCGTAGAGATCACCACGTCAAAAGCCTGACGCTGGCCGTTGCAGGAGATACCTGCAACGCCTGTCTTCCGGACCTCTATCTCTTGCACGGCCACGCCTTTGAAAACATGGCCACCGTTCTGGAGGATTCGCCTTTCCAGAGTGTCAATCAGGGTTTTGGTTCCGCCCTCCATGTAGCCCAGTTTCTCCTGCTGGGTGATCTTGGTGCGCGACTTGCCCAGGCGGTGGATGCGGGCCCACATCCAGGCCGCCGACAGCCGCGCCGCATAGGGCCCAAACTTCAGACGGATCAAAGGCTCGTGGACCACCTCGTATGACCTCTGGCCGAAGCGCCTGATCAGCCATTGGGAAGCGGGCACATCTTCAATGCTTTTCCATCCGTCCCGACTCTGGCTCTTGGTGTACAGGATCATGAGGCCAAAGCGGAGCCGGTCCACCAGGCTGAAAGGGGTAAAGGTCAGCAAATCCCAGGGGGCTCCGAAGGGGTAAAGCCGCCCCTGGTAATACAGGCCCATCCCGGTCTTGGCCCAGCGCAGACAAGAGTCCAGGCCAAGCTCGTGCAGCATGTGGAGGAGCTCCCCATCATTGAGGCAGATAAAGTGATAGTAGCGCTCGATGTAGTGGCCACCCAGAAGGAAAGAACTGGCCAGACCGCCCAATTCCTCCTCTTTCTCGAAGAGGACCACTTCCTGTCCGGCTTTGGACAGCTCATAGGCGGCTGTCAGGCCGGCCACGCCACCCCCGATGACTGCGACT
>JBBIJG010000456.1:0-2473 GCA_037446095.1 Caldilineae bacterium | reverse complement strand
GGCGGGGGTAGGTTCGACGACCTTGGCAGAAGGTACTTCTGCCTTGGGCGCAGGTTCGAGCACTGGTGGCTTTTCTACCAGGGGCACGCCCGCCACGGCTCTCTCTAGCGCCTCCACCATCTCCCCGGCCGTCTGGTAGCGGTCATCGGGATCCTTGGCCAGGGACTTCAAAATCACCCGTTCGACCGCTTCCGGGAGGTCTGGGTTCACATCCCGGGGCAAAGGCAGAGGGGCGGTGATGTGCTTGAGCACCACGGCCATGGGCGTCTCCATACGGCACCCTCCCCGTCAGCATTTCGTATAATACCACTCCCAGAGAATACACATCGCTGCGCGCATCCACCCGGAGCCCCTGTCCTTGCTCTGGTGACATGTAGGCCGGTGTGCCCACCCCCACCCCTGTCTTGGTCAATTGCACCGAACTCTCTACCATCCGCGCCAGGCCAAAATCAGTCAGCAGGGCCCACTTTCGGCCATCAGCACATTGGTCGGCTTCACGTCGCGGTGTACAATTCCCTGCCGATGAGCATAGTCCAGGGCCCGGCCAATCTGCCCCAAGATATCGGTCACAGTCTTCAGGTCCAGGGGGTCGCCCCAGCATCTCTTTTAGCGTGCCGGCCTCCACGTAACGCATGACGATGTAAGTCCACCCGGCCTCTTGCCCAAAGCTGTAAATGGGCAGGATGTTGGGATGGTTGAGCCTGGCCACGGCCTTGGCTTCTCGCTCGAAACGGGCGGCGAAATCAGGGTCGTGGGCGAAGTATTGGGGCAGGACTTTGATGGCCACGTAGCGGTCCAGGGCCGGTTCGTAGGCTTTGTAGACTGTGGCCATCCCGCCCCGCCCGATCTGCTCGATAATACGATAGGCTCCCAGGGTTTGTCCTACCAGACTGGCTTCCATCTCCATACACCGCTCCCATTTTTAGCGCACTTTTATCCCGTTCCTTTCGGGGCTTCTTTCAGCAGCTCAGTCAACCATCCAGCCTTTGCCGTTACCACACCTGGCAGACGAACCCCTTCAGGTACTCTGATTCTGGAAAGGATAGCAAAATAGGATGGTCCGAACTTTGGGAGAGTTTCTCAATGACCTGAACGTCGCGTCTGGCATCAACGCTGGCCTCAAAGACCACCTTCTGGAAGAGCTCAGAGCTGATCAGACCAGAACAGGAGAAGGTAAAGAGAATACCCCCCGGACGCAGGAGTTGCATAGCCAGCAGGTTAATGTCTTTGTAGCCCCGACAGGCAGCCTGCACCTGGGACTGGGAGTAAGCAAACTTGGGTGGGTCGAGGATGATGAGGTCGAAACTGTGTCCTTCATCGCGGTAGCGGCGCAGAACCTGAAAGACATCGCCTTCAACGTACTCATCGTCGGGTCTCTTAAAGCCGTTGAGGGCCATGTTGCGCTGAGCCAACTTGAGGGCTTCAACTGAGGCTTCGATGTTGATCACCTGGCTCGCTCCCGCTCCGGCGGCGTAAATGGCAAAAGCGCCGGTGTAAGCGAAACAGTTGAGCACCGTCTTGCCACGGCAATATTGGGTCAGCTTCTTGCGATTCTCACGTTGATCGAGGTAGAAACCCGTTTTGTGTCCTTGTTGGGTATCAACAAGGAAACGGTATCCGTTCTCCAAGATGGGTACCAGGGCTGGCCACTCCTGACCAGCCAGGAGGCCGGTTGTCGAAGGCAACCCCTCCTTCTCTCGCACCTCCACGTCACTGCGCTCATAAATGCCCCGCGAGGGGAACAATTCCTCCAGAAGGGAGACAATCTCCCCCTTCCATCTCTCGATGCCCAAGGTCAGAAATTGGGCCACCAGGTACTCGTTGTAGCGGTCCACCACCAGGCCGGGCAGGAAGTCGGACTCGGCGTTGACCAGGCGGTAGGCGTTAGTATTTGGGTCCTCTTGCAAAATTCGGCGGCCGGCAATGGCTCGCTCCAGCCGTTGTCGAAAGAAGCTTCGGTCAATACCCTCTTCTTCAATCCAACTGAGCAGACGCACCGTGATCTGGGAGCGGCGGTTGAGATAGCCTTGAGCCAGGAAATTGCCCTGCCAGTCAACGACTGTCACAATGTCCCCATCTGCACATCCGCCTTCAATGTCCTTTATGGCTCCAGAAAATATCCAGGGGTGGCGGTTTAACACGGGCTTTTCCCGGCCGCGCTTTAAGACCACCTTGGACTGCACCTTTCACTCCTGCTCTGAAGGCCCCTGGCTGATTCCGTAGCAAAAGGGCCCCGGCAGCTGCGCTCTCGGACAAAGACGGTTGAATCCAGGCACCGCCTTCTGCCAAGCCACAAGACCTGACATACTTTAGGGAACGGTGAAAAATATCTTGACAATGATAGTCAGTATGCCCAGGATCATCGGCACCCCAAGGGCGAAAAACCACCGTTCCAGCCGATCAAAGCGACGATCCATTTCTCCGAATCGTCGGTCCATTTCGGCGAACCGTCGGTCCATCTCGGCGAATCGTC
>JBBIJG010000455.1:0-2483 GCA_037446095.1 Caldilineae bacterium | reverse complement strand
AACCCTTTTCAGTTTTGTGTTGGTGCGCTGCTTGAACCCTTTCCAGATCGCCTTGGGCCTAGGAGCCGTGAACCTGGCCGCAGGCTGGTGGCTGTTGCGGCTGGTCCGCCGACGAGGATGGGCTCTTGCTGCGGAATGGCGGCTTTACTCTTGGGCTTCCTGGCCTGGCCCCTGGGCCAGAAGTGGCATCAGACGACCTTGGCCTGGCAGTGGCAGGACACTCTCCTGGTGCGGGATACCATCTACGGCCGGCTGACGGTAATAGGGCGAGACGGACAACGGGTCTTTTTTGAAAATGGATTGTTGATGTTTGAGACCCAGAGCACTTTTCCCGAGGAGGTGGTCCACTTCCCCCTCCTGGAACATCCTGCCCCCAAGAGCGTTTTGCTCATCGGCGGAGGAGCAGGTGGTGACCTGCGGGAAATCCTCAAGCATCCGGTGAGCGAGGTACACTACGTGGAATTAGACCCGGCTATCATCGAGGCAGCCCGCCAGTACCTGCCGCCAGAAGACGCTGTCGTCCTGGATGACCCCCGTGTGACCCTGGTCTACGCTGATGGCCGTCTCTACGTCAAAGAGGTCCACCGCCGTTTTGACGTGGTCATTGTGGACCTGCCTGAACCTTCCACAGGGCAACTGAATCGCTTCTACACCCGGGAGTTCTTTGCCGAGGTGAAAGCTATCCTGAATGAAGGGGGTATCTTCTCCTTTGGTCTTCCCTCGGCCGAAAACTACCTGAATCCGGAGCTCCGTCACTTGGGCGGAAATGTCTACCAGACGCTGAGCTCCGTCTTCAGTCACATCATCGTTCTGCCCGGCGACTACAACCGTTTCATCGCCTCCGATGTGCCCCTCACGACTGCTCCCCTTCTCCTGGCCGAACGCCTGGCAGAGCGCGAGCTGGAGACCCGCTGGGTCAGTATGCCTTATTTGAAGTACATTTTCACCACGGACCGCTTTCCACGGCTACGCCAGGAGCTGGAGAGCGAAGAGTCAGCCAAGCTGAACCGCGATTTGGAGCCCATCTGCTACTATTACGATATGGCCTTATGGCTTTCCCAATTCTATTCTGGCCTGAGCGGCTTCTTCCACCGGGCATCCCTCCTGAACCTGGGATGGGTGGTGGGGCCATTGGCATTGGCAGTGATTATCTTTCGTTGGAAGCGTGGCGGGGCAGTGCCGGCAGTCATTGCCTTCACCGGTTTTGCTGAGATGACCCTGGAAATGGTCGTGCTGCTGGCCTTCCAGGCTCTCCACGGTTACATCTATCACGAGGTCAGCCTGGTCGTGGCAGCTTTCATGGTCGGTGCAGCCTTGGGCGGAGGGGTGATGAACCGGCTCATCGCCGCCATGCGGACGGTCGGTGTTGCAGACTCCCCAGGCGAAGGGAAGGGACAGACCAGGAAGCTCCTCAGGGTCTTGATCGCCGCCCAGGGCGCCGCCATGCTCTATGCTGTGCTGCTTCCCGGGATCCTGCTCAAAGCGGCGGCCTTACCTCTGCCCTACCTCTCTTTCCCGCTGCTGACTTTGCTGGCCGGTTTCCTGGGAGGCATGGATTTCCCTCTGGCGGCCGAGTTGACTCAAGGTGACGTGGGGCGGGCAGCAGGGCTTATTTACGGGGCAGATCTGATAGGAGCCTGCCTGGGGGCTTTTCTGGCCAGCGCCCTGCTCATTCCCGTATTGGGTATCCCCCAGACCTGCTACGTCGTGGCCCTGCTGAGCCTGGCCGGGGTGATGTTGCTGGTGTAGAAAAGAGAAACCCGAAGGGTCTGCTGACCAGGTAACGAACTTTAAATGTTGTGAAGCAAGATCTTCGCCGCCAGATTGGTCTGTTCTTTGCTGAGCCACTGCCGCACCTGGGGCATGACCACCGCCAGCTCCCGGCTGCCTGTTTCCTTCATGGCCCGTTCGACGTAGGGCCGTACCGTCTCCAGCTTCAGCTTCCACTGCCACAGCTTTTCGGCCTTGTGGACGTGCCGGTCCACGGCTGCCTCGACATAATCCTCCATCAGTTCGGCTTTCAGTTGCGCCCAGACCTCGTCCCATCCGGCCACGGCGAAACCGTCATCGTAAACGCGGCAGACGGCTTTGAAGAGGATATCGCGCGGGATCTCGGCCTGCTCGGCGGCCATGATCGTCATGTGGGCTTCTTCCAGGGTTTTGGCTTTGCACTTGACCAACTGCAAGGTGTCGGGATAGCAGAAGGTAAAGACCACCCCCTCGTCCATCAAGCGGTTGGGGCGGTTTTTAGCATCCAGTTCCAGACGGAAGCGCACCCACTCCGCCCGCACGTCGGGTTTGTCGGTCTCAAAGATGATCTCCGGCATGTGCAGATTGTAGCGCTCAGCGATGGCGACCAGCCGGTCCCAGGGAAGCAGCCTGCCTTGGGCGTCAATGGCCACGATGAGGGAGACCTGCAAAGGGAAATCGTAGACCAGGGTGTGAGGGTTCCGATAGCCGTAGACCTCGAAGGACAGGCTGAT
>JBBIJG010000454.1:0-2485 GCA_037446095.1 Caldilineae bacterium | reverse complement strand
CCATGGACCTCAAAGCCCCTGGCAATCGGCTGTACGTGCTGGGAGTGACCCGGGCCGAGCCGGGAGGGTCCGCCTGGTACCGTCTCCTCGACATACAGGGAGGCGCCGTGCCCGCCCCGGTAGCCGAGAGCATCGAAACGATGCGGGCCCTGCACCGGGCCATACAAGCCGGGCTGGTGCGAGCCTGCCACGATTGCTCCGAGGGGGGGCTGGCCGTGGCGGCCGCGGAGATGGCCCTGGCCGGCGGGTTGGGGCTGCGGTTGTCCCTGGCCGAATTGCCCCGCACCTCGGAGGTGACCCGCAATGACCTGGCCCTGTTCAGCGAGACCGGCGGCCGTTTCCTGGTGGAGGTACCTGCCAAGGAGGCGGCTGCCTTCGAGGAGTTGATGGACGGCGTACCCTGGGCCTGCCTGGGCGCAGTGACAGAGCAAAACGAATTGCGGATAAGCGGGCTACAAGATGGTGAGGTCATCATAGCCCAGGTCGAAGCACTAAAGGCAGCCTGGAAACAGGAGGTGTGATGCCCAGGCCACGGGTCTTGATTCTGCATGCCACCGGCACTAACCGGGACCGGGAAGCGGCCCAGGCCTGCGAGTTGGCCGGTGGAGCGCCGGAGATCGTCCACGTCAATCAACTGCGCGATGGGCTGCGTGACCTGCGCCATTACCAGATGCTGGTTTTGCCCGGTGGCTTCTCCTACGGTGATGCCCTGGGAGGGGGTCGGCTGTGGGCCGTGGACCTGCGCCACGTCCTCTGGCAGCCATTGCAAGAGTTCGTCGAGGCCGGCAAGCCGGTGCTGGGCATCTGCAACGGCTTCCAGGCCCTGGTCAAGGCCGGGTGGTTGCCTGACCTCACCTTGCCCACCCCAACCACTTGCTCCGGCTGGATTACAAATCCAGCCGCCGGGTCGCCGGATTACAAATCCGGCGGGAGCGGAGAGCGGGAGCAGCAGTTGGTCACCCTGACCTACAACGCCTCCGCGCGCTTCGAGTGCCGCTGGGTGTGGCTGGAGCCCAATCCAGATAGCGTCTGCGTTTTCACCCGGGAGCTGCGCCGGCGGATATACTGTCCCGTGGCTCACGGCGAAGGCCGTTTTGTGCCCCGTGACGAAGCCGTGCTGGAGGCCATGCGCGCCGGGGGACAAATCGCCCTCACCTACGTGGCCCCCGACGGCGGCCCGGCTGTCTATCCCTACAACCCCAACGGCTCTGTGGCCGACGTGGCCGGCATCTGCAACCCTCGGGGCACCGTCTTCGGCTTGATGCCCCATCCCGAGGATCACATCCTTCCCTGGCAACACCCTCGCTGGACGCGAGGGGAAAGCGATGGGTTGGGGCTGGCCCTGTTCGAGAACGGTATCAAGTACGCTGCAGAGTTGTAAAAGCGGAGAACAACAATGAAGACCCAAGAACTCGTCCGAGAATTTGAGCTGCTGGGTTGCATCCAATGTGGCCGCTGCAGCGGAGGCTGCCCCATGTCCCTGCGCACCGGCCTGAACGTCCGGCGGCTCATCTACGAGGCCCTCGTCCGCGACACCATGGAGGTCCGCGAGAAGCCCGAAATCTGGGATTGCACCACCTGTCTGACCTGCACCAAGCGCTGTCCCAAAGCCCTGGACCCGGCTGGCGTGCTCATCGGGATGCGCAGCGTCCTGGTCGAGAGCGGCCGCATCCAGCCCACCATCCGCGACGCTTTGGAAAGTATCGTCAAGCACGGTAACCCCTGGGACCGCGGCCGCAACAGGCGCTCGGATTGGGCGGCGGGCCTGGACGTGCCTCACATCGCCGAGGTCGAGGAGGCGGAGATACTCCTGTACGTGTGCTGCACCGCCGCCTACGACACCCGCGCGCAGGGGATGGCCAAAGCCATGGTCGAGGCACTCCACAAGGCCGGAGTCCGCTTCGGCACCCTGGGCAACGACGAGAGCTGTTGCGCCAGCGAAGCCCGCCGCCTGGGCGAGGCAGGACTGTTTGAGATGATGGTCGAAGAGAACACCGGGCTTTTCAAAGAGTGCGGCGTGGAGCGGATGGTGACCCTGTCGCCTCATTGCTATAACACCTTTGCCAATGAGTATGAAGGGCTGAACCTCCAGGTACAGCACTACACCCAGTTCGTGGCCGGGCTCATCAAGGAGGGACGGCTGACCTTTTCAGGTGAGGTCAACAAAATTGTCACCTACCACGACCCCTGTTTCCTGGGCAAACAGAACGGGGTTTTCGACGAGCCCCGCGCCATATTGAAAAGCATCCCCGGCCTGGAGTTTAGAGAGTTCGACCGTGCCAGGGAGAGGGGCCTGTGCTGTGAGGGTGGCGGGGGACGGATGTGGGTGGAAGCCACCACCGCCGGCGAGCGTCTGGCCGAGGTCCGCGTCAAGGACGCTGTGGCCATGGGTGCGGAAGTTATTGCCACAGCCTGTCCCTTCTGCCTTTTGACCATCGAAGATGCGGTCAAGACCACGGGCCACGAAGAGGAAATCCAGGTCATG
>JBBIJG010000453.1:0-2486 GCA_037446095.1 Caldilineae bacterium | reverse complement strand
TCGCCTATTGCGTCTGGTTGATCTCCGACAGGATGGATACCAATGCCTGGTATGACAGCATTGCTGGGGACCGGGTGTTGACTATCGAGGCTGTCAAGGCCATACCGCCTTTTGAACGCCAGTTCAGTTGGGACAAGAACCTCTGAGACGTCAACGATAGGGTGAGGAATTGTGACCAGATCCCAGTGGGTCATTCTAGCCACCCTCTTCTTAGCCGTTTTTATCGTTTTCTGTGTTTTGGCCACGCTGGTCGGGCGCGACCTTTCGGCGGAGATTTCGCTCCTGCTGGCCATGGCGCGGGCCACGTTGACCCCTGTGCCGACGCTAACTCCGACCTTATTCCCCACTTTCACTCCTGCCCTGCTGCGGGTGGGGCCTTCTACCTCCACGGCTGACGAAGCCATCGCCCTGGTACGAGATTTTCGGTACAACCCGGGTCAGCGGGAAACGGTAGGCAGTCTGATCTCCACCCTGCTGGTGGCTGGCCAGCAGATGGGCCACACGGTGCAAGTTAAAGGGTGGCACGCCGCCGATCAGGGCGGCAACCTCTGGCTCGTCACCTTCAGCTTTTGGGAAAACGGCAAACCTAATTCCTATGAATTCTGGGCCGATACCACAGCCGGCACGGTGGAAGGCTACAACGAGTTAGGCAAGACATTGTTGACCTTCCTGCGTCAGGACCTTGGGTTGCCGTCGGGTACGCCTGCGCCCACCTCTCTGACCGTCTCCGTAGGCGACACGGTACGAGATGATTTCACCCATTGGGAGTATGTGGTGACGGAGCAGCCAGGGCTGGTGCGGGCTATAGCCGGGCTGGGCCAGGAGGTGACTTCCGGCACCGGCTATTTGATCATCCCCTTGCGGCTGACCAACATCGCGGATACGGGGCAAGAGCTTGGGAGCGGGTATTACTCCCGCTTTTCTGTCCGTGATGAAAGTGGCCGCTTGGCTACCCATCTGAGCTGGGAGGGTTATGGTCAGCCCACGCGCCTTTATTGCGAAGGGGAGGGCCTGCCCCACTTTGCCCCCAACCCACGATTGGTGGCTCCCGGGGAAAGGATAGATACGGCGCTGGCCTTCGAGTTGCTGCCTACTGCCCAGGGCCCGTTAACCCTGGACATCGTCGTCTACGAGGGCAACACACGCCACATCTTTTCCATCAACCTGGGTCTGGAGGCAAAGCGGGTAAGATAATAACCTGCGTCAAGAACTCATCGCAAGTTCCCGGCGGGAAATGATAACTTGGCTTATCGGCCTGCCAGGGCACCATCCCCAACCCTCAGGTTTAAGCAGGATGAGCACTAAGCTAAAAGTTTTGCTGATCGAGGACAATCCTCTGGATACTCGCCTGTTCCAAGAGATGCTGGCGGATGCAGCAACCAACGGGCGGATCGCCTCCACATTCGAGCTGGAGTGCGCGAGCCGGCTCGCAACAGGGCTGAAGCATCTGTCCACAGAAGACATTGATGTGGTCTTGTTGGATCTCATGCTCCCGGACAGCCAGGGGTTTGATACCTTCGCCCAGGTGTACGCTCAAGCGCCTCAAGTACCTATCATCGTGCTGAGCGGCCTCGACGACACCGAGCTGGCCATGAAGACAGTACGAGAGGGCGCACAGGATTACCTGGTCAAAGGGCAGATGAATGGTAACCTGTTGGTGCGTTCCATGTACTATGCCATGGAACGCAAACGGGTGGAAAAGGAACGGGAGCAACTGATTCATGAATTACAAGACGCCCTGGCCAAAGTCAGAACCCTAAGCGGTTTGCTCCCTATCTGCTCCTCCTGTAAGAAAATCCGTGATGACGAAGGCTATTGGAACCAACTCGAAGCCTATATCCAGGAACACTCCGAGGCCATATTTACGCATAGCCTTTGCCCCGAATGTGCGAGGACGTTGTATCCAGAAGCTTTCGAGGAGAAGTGAAAAGCTTCCCGCCTATCTATCTTGCCGGGACCAATCGTAAGGTATCTGGTCTGTGTAAGCCGGCAGGCGGTATTCGTCAGGATCATCGTAGCGGTACAGTTCCGTGGGCACGTTGACGATCAGGGCGATCTCCTGGCCTATGCTTTTGAAACCGTGCATGACCCCAGGTGGGATTTTGAGCAGAATGGGGTTGTACTGACCCATAAAGAACTCATTGACCTCACCGTGGGTAGGCGAATCAGGCCGGCCATCGTACAGGGCTACCTTGGCCATGCCATGGACACAGATAAAATGGTCGGTCTGAAGCTTGTGATAGTGCCAGGCTTTGACCACCCCCGGATAAGCGGCTGTGACATAGACCTGGCCAAACTTCTCGAACTCCTCCCAGTCGCTACGGAGCATTTCCATTAAATACCCGCGCTCGTCGGGGATGACCCGCAGTTTCCTGACATGCACGCCTTCGATCATGACTTCAATGACACCCCTTCCTTAAATTTGTTATTTATGTATTCGCATGCCCTCCATTCCAAAAGCCTCTGGAATGAAGCCCGTTCAGGTG
>JBBIJG010000452.1:0-2536 GCA_037446095.1 Caldilineae bacterium | reverse complement strand
GACGCCGATGTCGCCGGAACGAAACCAATCCCCCCAGAAGGCCGCTTCCGTCTCTGCAGGGTTATTCAAATATCCTTTGGTGATATTGGGTCCGCAAATGCAGATCTCCCCCCGTTCCCCTGGCCCCAGCACGTTTCCCTCCAGGTCGCGGATCTGGACTTCCACCAGATTCGCCGGAGTGCCCACCGAGCCAACCACATGCCGATAGTAATGGTTGTAAGTGACCATGGATGCGCTTTCGGTCATGCCATAGGCTTCGTAAATATCCAGTCCGGTCTGGGCTTTCCACTCCCGCACCACCTCGATGGCCATGCTGGCCGCGGCAGAGAAACAGTATCGTACCGAGCTCATTTTTTCCCGCAGGTCCGGCAATCTCAGCAAGCGAATGTAGATGGTCGGCACAGCATAAAACTTGGTCACCCGGTGGCGCTCGATAGCCTCCAATGCCTTCTCCAGGTCAAAGCCGGGCTGAATCACCAGCCCACCACCGCTGAAAACGGTGGAATTCATAATGTGAATCTGGCCGAACACGTGGTTCAAAGGCAGGAAACAAAGGGCGCGGTCATTTTGGGTTGAGCGCTCGTAGTGCGCGACGTTGAAGATGGACGTTTGCAGGTTTTCATGAGTCAGCATAGCCCCTTTGGGGGTGCCGGTGGTGCCACCGGTGTAAAGGATGGCCGCAGTATCATGCCGATGGCGATCCAGGGCTTTGAACTCCGGCAGGCCTTTTTCAGCCAGACGGGCGAAAGAGATGTCGCCATGATCACAAACGATCAATTCTGGATAGGGCTGCGTGCGACAGTCCCCCAAATCCTCCAGTTTCTCATCCACGGTAAACAGGACCTTTGGCTGGCAATCCGCCAGGGTTCTGGCCAGTTCGTCTTTCTTCAGCAGGTGCGAAAAGGTTACGGCCACTGCCCCCGCCTTGAGGGCGCCAAAGTAAAAAACCAGCCAGGCGTAGGAATTCGGGGCGCAAAGGGCGACGTGATCGCCAGGCTGCACCCCGACACGGACCAGGGCCGAAGCAATTTGACTGGCCTCTCGATTGAATTCCGCAAAGCTGACGCTTCTATTTTCCTCGATGACAGCAATGTGCTCAGGAAAATGAAAGGCGGCACGTTCCAAATTGGTGGCGACGTTCATCCTCTATCACTCCCTTCTTTAAACTCGGCCCCAAGAACTACGCTGAAATAGAGCCTTGAGGCGGGAAACAATCCCAGGTTGCGGTCTACCGGCTAGCCGAAGGCAGTGCCTTGGGGTAGCCATAGGGTAGCCGAAGGCAGTGCCTTCGGCTACCCTGTGCCTTCGGCTACCCCATGGCGGTCTATTGAGGCTAGGCAACCGGGCGATTCACCAGATAAATACCTGTACCCACCAAGACGAGCGATAACAATAGCATACTCGTAATCGGTTCGTTCAGCAACACCCCGCCGGCGAGCACGCCGAAAAGCGGCGTGAGAAAGGTAAACGAGGCCAGACGCGAAGCGGGATAGTGGCGGACGAGCCAAAACCAAGCGAGGTAGGTGATAGATGCAACCCAAACGGTCTGGTAGGCGAGGCAGCCAGCGATCAGCGGCGTCATCAGAACAATGCCCGGTTCACGCATGGCCAGCGAGCCCACCGGCAGAACCATCGCCGAGACGGCGAGTTGGTAGAGCAGCGTTTTGGCTGGGTTGATCCGGGCGAGGGGACTGGCTTTGACCAGGACAGTTGTAGCTCCCCACAACACAGCCGCCCCCATCAGCATACTATCACCGATCAGCATGCGATAGGTGGGAAAGCTCAGCGACTCCCTGAAGGCCAGAGCGATGCCGGCAAAGGCACAACACAGACCAACGACCTGGATCATCCGCAGATGCTCGCCCGGAATAAAGAGCTGCGCGCCCAGAGCGACAACAAACGGCGACATGTAGAGGAAAATAACGGCGCGTGAGGCGTGAGTAAAGTTGAGGCCCCAATATATTAACAAGAACTCCCCGGCGAAGAGGAGGCCTGCCGCGATGCCCCACCCCAGGGTGCCGTCCCTCTCCAGCAGCGGTTCCCGACGCAGGGTCATCCACAGCCCAACCAAAACCATGGCCCCGACCGAGCGGATACCAGATTGCAGGACCGGCGAAACGCCCTGGCTGGCCACTTTGATGGTCACCTGCTGCAAGGCCCAACTGGCGCAAAGGACCACCAACAGTGCTATGGCGATGAAGTCAAGAACCTGCTTCTCGTTTGGATCATCAGCCATGTAGAGACCTTTGAGCGCCGCAGATCCCGAGGCGGAACGGGCTCGGTCGGAAACCTTCGCCCATCGTGCGGGACCCGTTTCAAGTCATTCAGATTCTAAACACCTAACTCCACAAGGACTCGTCTGACAAATTCCGGTCCGTCCGGTTTATACGCGGGAAGGACCCATGGCATATCCTGGAGCGCCTGTAGCAGGGAGGGCAACAGGTCGAAGGGGATAGATACAAGTTGTAGACCTTCTGGAAACAGCTTTCTACGCTTCATCCCATGACCAAGACCAGTGGTGACATAATTCAGCTCC
>JBBIJG010000451.1:0-2539 GCA_037446095.1 Caldilineae bacterium | reverse complement strand
GAAGGTGAGAATCCGGATAGAACAGGAAGGGATCGTCGGCTGGGTGGTGACCCACAAGACCGCCCTCAATGTGCCGGACGTGAGCCAGGATGCCAGATACATAGCTGTCGTGCCGGAGACCAAATCGGAGATAGCGGTGCCGATGATAGCCGGTGACCGGGTGATCGGCATATTGGATGTGCAAAGACCCGAGAGCAACGCCTTCAACGACGACGACTTGAGGCTCCTGTCCTCCGTAGCTGCCCAAGCGGCCATCGCCATAGAAAGGGCCCGGCTCTACTCTGCCGAACGTCATCTGCACACCACCATCGCCGAGGAGAGGGCCAAGTTAGAAGCCATCCTCAGTGGCACCAACGATGCCATTATCATCACCGATGCCCAAGAGCGGGTGCTGCTGATGAACCAGGCCGCCCGGAAAGCCTTTGCCGTGAAGACCGCACCTGAGGTGGGCCGCCCTTTAGGAGAAGTGGTGAACAATGACAAGCTCCTGGCTCTCTTTGCCCGCCTGGAAGCAAGAGAAGAGGCTCTGGCTGAAGAAATCCCCTTGAGCAATGGGCGAACTCTCTACGCCAGCTTGACCCCCGTCGCTGAGGTTGGACGCATCGCTGTGATGCAGGATATCACTTACCTCAAAGAACTGGACAAGATGAAGTCTGATTTTGTGTCTACCGTCTCCCATGACTTGCGTTCCCCCCTGGCCAATATCAGTGGCTATGCCACCTTACTGTTAGAAATAGGTGGACTGGACGAGACCCAGCGAGAGTTCGTGACCAACATCAGGCTCAATGCGGCCAAGATGACAACTCTGATAGACCACCTCCTGGACCTGGGCAAGATTGAGGCCAGAGTGGGAATGGAGATGAAACCCTGTCAACTGGCAACGGTGATTAACGAAGCGGTGGAAAGCCTGAGAGAACAGGCCGAAGCGAAAGAGATTGTCCTCCAACTGGACCTCCCCCCTCAGCTTCCGCTCGTTCAGGGCAACCTGGTCCGCCTTGATCAGGTCATGAGTAATTTGTTGAGCAATGCCATCAAATTCACCCCCGCGAGGGGCACGGTAACCATCTCAGCCAGAGAGAAGAAAGGCGAGGTGACGGTGGAGGTCAGGGACACCGGCATTGGCATCGCGCCAGAGGACCAGGTCCATCTCTTTGAGAAGTTTTATCGGGTCTATAGTGAGACGACAAGTGGCATCGAAGGCACAGGCTTGGGGCTGGCCATCGTCAAATCCATCGTCGAGGGGCACGGGGGCCGGGTGTGGGTGGAGAGCAAACCCGGCCGGGGCAGCACCTTCGGCTTCGCTCTGCCCATTGCGCCTTCTTGCTGAGGGAATCCCCCATGGACTGGAGCTCCCCAACGTTCGGATGAAAAACGTGCTTCCAGCACCCTTAAGCCGCTCAGCCTGAACGTTGACGTTCAGGCTTTTGGCGAGTTTCTGCGAATTGTAGAAGGTGGTTATCGCTTTTGAGGTTCCGTTTGCCAACCCGCACTGCCATCCGGGCAGCCATCATCGCTATATTGCTCGTCTGCGTAGGCCTGGTCTATACAGCCGGTTGGCTGTGGGTCATCACCGATTGGAGTCGTGACCGGCAGGCTGCGCTCCCTTTCACTCCATCGCCAACGGCGAGCCCTATCCCCACGCCGACATCTGGGCCTGTCATGGCCCAGACGCCTGTCCTCACGCCGACACCTGGGGCCAAACCCTCCCCCGAAGAGTTGCTGGCCGAGGTTGCCCTGCCCGAACGGGACCTGCTGGCCCTGACCACCCGCCTCAAAAAGCCGGCGGAGCCCATCCCGGTGGTGGTCAACGCCACCCCGCCCCACTACGAAATCGGTGACCGGGCCGAGTTCTGGATCCATGAAGAAGCGACCAACTCCTATTTTCGCTCCTGGGCTACCCTCCGCTACATCACCCCTCACCTCTATGTATGGGTGGAAGACGGCTACGACGTTAACCAGGATGACCTGATCCGTTCGGCCGAGCGGTTCGAGAATAAGATCTACCCCACTAACCGCCACTTTTTCGGCAGCGAATGGACGCCTGGCGTGGACAATGACCCGCACATCCACCTCTTCAACGGCCGTGTACCTGGTGTGGGCGGCTACTATTCCAGCGCCGATGAGTACTCCCGTCTGGTCAACCCTTACAGCAACGAGCGGGAGATGATTTACATCAACCTGGACAACGCCCGGCCAGGCAGCGCCTACTACGATGGCATCCTGGCCCACGAGTTCCAGCACATGATCCACTGGCACACCGACCGCAACGAGGACACCTGGGTCAACGAGGGGCTCGCCGAACTGGCGGCCTACCTCAACGGCTTGGACGTGGGCGCAGACGACCGCCTCTTCAGCCGCACGCCCGACACTCAGTTGACGGCCTGGGCCGAGGACCCCGATGCCGCCGGACCCAACTATGGGGGCAGCTACCTTTTCATGGCCTACTTTCTGGAGCGCTTCGGGGATGAAGTGCTGCGCCAGGTGGTGGCCTCCAAGGCCGATGGCATCGCCGGCTTTGATAAAGTCCTGGCTGACCAGG
>JBBIJG010000450.1:0-2549 GCA_037446095.1 Caldilineae bacterium | reverse complement strand
GGCCACAAAGCCGAGCAGCGCCAGCGTGACGGCGGTAGTCAGAACCGGCCCCAGGGGCCTGTACTGAGCGTAGCCGAGGTAACTCCCACAAGCCTCGGCCAGAAGCTGAAGGGGGGGCTTGAAGGGGGAGTAACCCATGTAGAGCCCCATCACTTTCCACAGGTCGCTGATCCAGGTTGGGATGATGGCCAAAGAGGAAACCACCAGCAAGACCATCGCCACCCCAAAGGTCGCCAGGAAGGCCCGGCGACGGCGCCATATCCCCCAGGCCAACAGGGCCGGTATCAGAAGAAACGTCATCTGCGGTTTGATGGCCGACAGGGCCAGGCACATCCCGGCCAACCGGTCGTGCCTTCTCTTGAGGGCCCAGACGGCTGTAGTCATCAGAGCGAAGATAAAGATCGAAACCTGTCCCAGAATGAGGGCCCAGGTATCCTGATACAGGGCCAGGCTCCAGAAGACGGTTAAACCGAAGAGCCAGGGAGGTGGGTGCCAGTTCCAGGTGCGGACGTTAAGGAGAAGGCCAGAAAGCAGCGCAAAAAGCAATACCGCCAGCCAGGCGGCCATAGCCTGAGCGTGGGGAAGCAGGGCGAAAGGGATGATCCCATAGATGATGAAGAGCGGATAGACAAAGGCGTCAGGGTCCTCCGTCGGCTGAGCAGGACGCCCGTATAACTGGATCTGGATTTCCCTCGTGGCCTCCGCCGAGTAGGGGTTAAGACCCTGGAAAAGCAGGGCGCGGGTGCCGGCCCACAGGGGATGAAAGTCCCAAATGAGAGGGTGGTGCCTGGCGGTGAAAGCGAAATAGATGCCACAAGCCGTCGCCGCCACCAGAAGGACCGCCAGCAGAAAGATGATGACTTTGGAAACCCGATTGTTCATTTCGCTGTCAGCTTGTAGAGATGGTAGACGTCGCCTTCATTGTGGATTAAGTTCAGGTGCTCATCGGACAGTCTCGCCCACACTTCCAGGTCCGCGGGCGTGATGGGATCAAAGCCCGCTTTCACGATGTGGTCCATACCGAGCTTGTAGAGTAGCACGTGGGTGATGCCCTGTTCCCTGAGTTGCTGCGCGATGCCATCGGCATCATGGTACTTATAGACCAGATGCTTGAATTTGTCAAGCAGGGCGTCGGGCTGGCAGTCGCGCTGACAATAGTAGCTGCGCGGCTCCCACAAGAACAGGATCCTGGCCGAAGGCGGCAGGTTCTCGCTGATGTAAGCCAAAGTGGTGTAATACAGACCCAGGCGGCGGGTCAAATAGCTCTCCTTCGACTCGAAGCCGGCCAGGTAGAGCAGGGGCCAGTCGCTGATGAAATAGAGGGTGCTGGACACGGCGTTTAACCCCAGAGTGAGAAGGAGCACCGTGGTGACGAACCATTGCAAAGAAAAGGCTTTTCTTGTCAAAAGGGCCAATTTGTCCACCGTGTAACTGGCCAAAAGGGCCAACAGGGCAAAGACAGGGAAAAGCAGCCTGGTCTGAACCAGAAGGGCCGATTGGGCCACGCCGTAGAGCCAGAAGAGATACTGGATGAGACATACCAGAAGGGCATAGCCGATAAGACGGCGCTCCTCCGAGGCGATTTTCTTCCACACCAGGGCCAGCAGGGGGACCACGGTCAGCAGGACAGGGCCGATGGTGGCATCGTAATTGGCTGTACCCTGGATGCCCAGGACGGTCATCTCCCAGGGGGCGATGAGCAGCCGCCAGGGGGCGGTGAAAGCCAGGCCCGTTCCGGCCCGGCTGTACCACCAGGCCCGAAATTCATCCCAGTAGGTCCCCCCGAAGAAGAAGGGATAGAAAGGGTTGCCGGTGGCGAAAAAGTTCTTGAGATACCAGGGCGAAGCCACCCCGATGGTCAACAGGCCAAAGAGGAACAGGGCCTGAGCCGTTTTCCTCAAGCCCTCCGGCCAGACTTTCGAGGCGATAATGAGCGCGAGGGTTACGGGCAAGATGACACCCGTGTATTTGACACCCATGGCCAGCCCGCAGAGGATGGCCGTCAGAGTCAACCACTTCCTGTCCCTGGTCTCCAGCCATCTCATCAAGGCGTAGAAGGCGGTGAATTCGTAGAAAATCAACCCCAAATCCACGTAAGCCCAGGTCGAGATGAGCACCAGGGAGGGGACCGAGTAGAAAACGGCCATGGAGAGCCAGGCCACTTGGCGGTTGAAATATCTTTCGGCCAGGGCGAACAGAGCCAGCAGGGTCAGGAGGCCGTAAGCGTAGTGGATCAGCCTGGCCACAACGTCGCCCCTGAGCAGCATCCCGGCTGTGAACAGCATCTCCAGCAGCGGGGGGAAGCCCAGGTAGGGAAGGTCAACGTCCACCGGGAGGCGGTGAGCTTGCAGGTAGAGTTTGGGACCGGTCAGGTGGTAGACCTGGCTATCCCAGGCGGTGGGTGGGGTCAGGCACTGCAAGAAACTCAGAGTCAGGGTGAAACCCAAATAGACGGCCAGGGTCCGATGGAGGCGGGTGTCGGCGGGCAGGATCGGTCCTCCTCGCAACATCCTGGCGATGGCCCTCATCTGAGGGGAGAGGAGAACGGC
>JBBIJG010000449.1:1628-2597 GCA_037446095.1 Caldilineae bacterium | reverse complement strand
CGCTGTCAGAAAACCCAGGATAAAGTGGGGGCCGTCGTTGAGAATATAGGCTCTCCACCGTTTTCTGTTCTCGCCGGGTTTGCAATTCGGCGGCCCGGCGGCTGGATTACTCCGTTCAGGGCAGGCTCTGAGTGAAACGAAGGACCAGCCGGAGCGAGCCGTTCCCGCTACTCCCACCCCCACGATGAGGGGCAGAAAGAAAAGCCCCTGCTGTTTGGTGGCGACGGCCAGCCCGGCCACGATCCCCGCCCCGGTCCAGTGGCTCTCCACCGCCAGGCTCAGGGCTCCCAACACCAGGGCCACCAGCAGTGGGTCGGTGAGGGCGGTAGGGGCGAAGAGGATGTTGAAGGGCGAGAGGGCCATCAGGGCCGCTGCGGCCAGCGCCGTGGGGCGACCGTAAAATTGCCGGGCCAGATGGTATACCAACGCCACACTGGCCGTGCTGGCCAGTACCCCGGGCAGGCGCGCTGTCACCTCTGAGGGGCCAAAAAGCTTGAAAAACAGGGCCAGGATGTAGAGAAAAAGGGGCGGCTTGTCCACCGGGAAGCCGTTGAGCAGCATGTCCCGCCCTGTGGCGATGTGCAGAGCCCAGGTGCTGTAGAGGGCCTCGTCCTGGTGGAAGCGATTGGTGGCGATGGGCGCCAGGCGAGTCAGAGCTCCCAGGACCAGCACGCTACCCAATATGAACTTTGCCGGGCGGCCCTCCGTCCACAGCCGGTCTAAACGCACCTTCCTTCCCTAATCCACGAATCGGTACTTGATCAGCGTCCATAGGGCGATGGGGGCGTCCCAGAAGCCGATCTTCTTACCCTCGTGGTACTCGCGGCCATAGTAGGCAATGGGCACCTCAAAGATGCGATAGCCTCGCTTGAGCACCTTGGCCGTGATCTCGGGCTCCAACTCGAAGCGTCGTGCGCGAAGAGGGATGCCCTTGATGACCTCGGCCCGGAAGGCCTTGTAGCAAGTCTC
>JBBIJG010000449.1:0-1600 GCA_037446095.1 Caldilineae bacterium | reverse complement strand
TGTAGAGAAGATTGGTGGTCAGGGTGAGGATCTTGTTGGCCACCATGTGCCAGAAAAGCATGGCCTTGCGCGGCCCCAGGAACCGGGAGCCGTAGACCACCTTCACCCGGCCTTCGACGATGGGCTGGACCAGTTTGGGATAGTCGCGGGGGTCGTATTCCAGGTCCGCGTCCTGGATAATCAGGATGTCGCCCGTGGCCTGTTCGATCCCTGTCCGCACCGCCGCCCCTTTGCCCTGATTGACCTCATGATAGAAGACCTTCAGGTCGCCTTTCTGTTCTTCCTGGTGGAGGATTTCCCGGGTGCCGTCGGTAGAACCGTCGTCCACGACCAAGATTTCCTTTTCCAGTTCCAGGGGCGAGTCGTCCTCGCAGCCCACAATGGGAGTGCTGGGGATCACCACTTTGACTGCCCGCACCTGCCGCAGAATCTCGCGGATGGTCTCTCGTTCGTTGTATACCGGCATGATAACTGAAAGTTTCAAGGTCTTCCTCCAAATTCATTATAACCTATCCGTCCCTATCTGGCAAATGACGTTTGCTATCAAGGCCAAAAAGGGGTATAATTGAAGGCAGCCATACGCAGGGCAAATTTCAAATTTGCTCTACATTTTCAGGGGAGGAGCTTTTGGGAAATCTGGAAACGATTGCCGGGAAAATTTGCGCCGACTTTGAAGCCAAGAACAAAGTCCGAGATGAGACGCTCCAGCTCTCGCGAGAACTGATCCGCCACTGTGCCAGGGCCATCCGGGCCACCCACCGGGGCGAATTCGAGCAGGCCACAGAGCTTCTGGCCACAGCTAAGACCCTGGCTTCCACAATGGTAGAGAGGGTGGCCGACTACGCCGATCTCTACTACGCCGGCTACACCCAAGATGCCCTCAAGGAGTTCGCCGAGGCCAGCATCACTTACGCTCTCATTACGGACCACCCCTTGCCTGGCCCTGACGAATTGGGCGTGGAGTACGCTGCCTACCTCAACGGTTTGGGGGAGACAACGGGCGAGCTGCGCCGCCATGTGCTGGACCTCATCCGTCGCGGGGAGCTGGAACGAGGAGAAGAGATCCTCTCCATGATGGATGACATCTATGGCGTGTTGATTACCATTGACCTCCCTGAAGCCGTCACCGGCGGCCTGCGCCACACAACCGATATGGTGCGGGGGGTGCTGGAGCGGACGCGGGGGGACCTGACTTTGAGCCTCCAGCAGGAAAAGCTACAACGGGCTCTGCGTGAGTTCGAGGAGAGGGTCAGTGGTGAAAGGCAAAGGCCGGATCATCCGGGCCAGTGAGATCGGCCAGTACGAGTACTGTGCCCGTGCCTGGTGGTTGGGGCAGGTCCTGGGTTATCGTTCCCACAACGTGGAGGAGATGACCGCCGGCGAGGAGGAACACGTCCGCCACGGGCGGCAGGTCGTCAGCTCTCACCGCTGGCAACGGCTGGCTTACCTCCTGCTCTTGCTGGCGGCCGTTGTCGGACTGCTGCTCTTCTGGTCCATCCTTCGAGGAGGGTGATGGGGAGGGCACCTGGTGAACACCGTCCTGGTTGTTCTCTTTTTCCTTCTCGCCGCCTCGGGTTTAGCGCTCTTATCCTGGGCTCGC
>JBBIJG010000448.1:0-2599 GCA_037446095.1 Caldilineae bacterium | reverse complement strand
CCGTTCCGGCCTCCTCGTCGAAGCGGGGGACACGGAGGCTTTGGCCCACTGTGTGGTCACGTTGCTGCGAGATGAAGACCGGCGTAAGGCATTGGGAGGCGAGGCACGGCGGCGGGTGTGCGAAGAGTTCGCCTGGGAAAAACTGGTTGGGCGCATCGAGAACGCATACAATGAGCAAAGAACCGACAAAGCATAGAGTCACAAATGAAGAGTCAACCGGCCAACGCGGCGTCCCCCTCGTTAACTCCCTGATCCGCTATGGGTTGCCGCCGGTCCTGTGGATGGGTCTGATTTTCTTTCTGTCTGCCCAGCCCACTTTACCACATCACCCCGATACGCTATGCGATCTTATCCTCAAGAAAGCAGGGCACATGCTTGAATACGGAGTTCTGGCCTTTCTGTTCTGGCGGGCGTTCTCCGAGGGAGGACGGGGTAGGCCCTTGCCATCGGCTCTCACCGCCTTTGTCTTCTCGGTCCTCTACGCCGTATTGGATGAGTACCACCAGACCTTTGTGCCAGGGCGAAATGGCAGGCTGACGGATGTGGGTATTGATGCGGTGGGCTCTCTGGTCGCTTTGCTCCTTGCGGGGAGCTGGAGGGAAAGGGGCAAGTGACGGTCACCTCACAGGTGACCGTCACTTTTCGGGGTGATGATGATCTCGCCGAAAGCTCGCTCCTGGTAGACTTCTATCCGCCGGCGTTTGATGAGTTCCAGGACGGCCAGGAAAGCAACAATGATCTCCATCCGCGAGGCCGCCCGAGCCAGCAGGCGGTTGAAACTGAGCCGGCCATCTCGGCGCAGCGCAGCCTCAATTTGGCTGATTTTGTCGGCAATGGTGATCGTGATGGGGGTGACTATGTTGGAGACAGGGAGAGCCGGAGGAGAGGCCATCAGAGCGCGCTGTACTGCTTCCAACAGGTCGTCCAGGGTGAGGCCCTCCAGGTCAAGGGTACGCTCCAGCCTGGGTGGCGGAGCGACCCGCACGTAGGCTCGCAGCCCCCTCTCCTCCCTCTGCCTCAACTTCTGGGCCGCCTCTTTGAACTTCTTGTATTCGAGGAGTTGCCGTACCAGCGCGTCGCCTACGTCTTCCTCCTCTTCTTCACCAGATGGTGGCTGAGGTAGCAGCATCTGCGACTTGATCAGGAGCAACTTGGCGGCGACGACCAGGAAATCAGCCAGCGCCGTGGCATCCAGTTCATGTAGCAGGCCCAAGTACTCCAGATACTGATCCGTCACCTGAGCCAGGGAGACCTTAGTGATGTCCAGTTCCCTTTTCTCAATCAACTGTAACAAAAGGTCCAGGGGACCTTCAAAGACCTCGAGTTTAACCTGGTAGAGCGTTTTGAAGCCTCCTCAAATGAGATGCCCTATTGTCGCCCAAAAGGCTCGAATGGGCTAATTATGGAAAGCTTGGGGTTGATTTCTCAGCTCCCTACTGCTTCGAAGTTCCGAACCATACCCAAGTTGTAAAAATAGCGGAAATGGATTATAATATATCCCAGGGCGGGAGGATGAGCGGGCAGCTCGTTCGACCCTCAACAGGCCGGGGCGTAGCGCAGTCCGGTTAGCGCGCAGCAATCGGGATGCTGAGGTCGGTGGTTCAAATCCACTCGCCCCGACTCCAGAGCCTGAAGCAGCCGTCCGCTTCAGGCTCTTTCTACCCCTTCGGCCTACCCCGAGCCCCCGGTTGTTTGACGCTCCTGCCCTCGCCCGATGATCAGACCGAGAGAGCCGATTGCGGTCTACTGAGCCCGCCGTGGGCAGGCGTGGGTCCCGGCCAGCCTCTCTAGTGCCCTGGCCAGTACGTCCACCCCCCGGCGAAACTCCTCGCTTTCGATGTGTTCATCGGGGGTGTGGTCCAGGGCTGCGTCGCCTGGCCCGTAGGCCACGATGGGGCAGCCCCAGGCCGGGCCGACGACGTTCATGTCGGAGGTGCCCATCTTCAATTTGAACCGTGGCCGCCCCCCCTCGGCGCGAATGGCCTGTAACAAAGCTCGTACCGGTGGGGTGTTCTTCTCCGCCTGAAAAGGCGGCTCGCTGTAGGGGAAGGTCAATTGCGCCCCGTTGCGCCAGGCCCCCATCTCCTGCTGCAGGGCTGCCACGTCCAGCTCTGGCGGCAGCCGCAGCGCCAGGCCCATTTCCACCCTCTCTTCCAACCCATCGCCGAAAGTGCATATGGCCTGCAGGACGGGGTCCAGGGTATCGAAGCGCCACGCCCGGCCCCCATTGAGCGCCGCAGCGTGGGCCCTCAGCCGGTTCCAGAAGGTCACTGCCTCCTCGGCCGGGGTCGGGCGTCCGGAGGCGCTGTGTCCGGCCGGCCGCGCCAGCCGGTAGTCTACACTCAGCACCCCCTTGTAGCCCAGGGTGATCCCTTCCCAGCCACCTGGCTCGCCGATGATGGCGCAATCCGGCGGCGGCACGGTGCGCGCCAGATGACGCGCCCCTCGCGAGTGGGCCTCCTCTTCCACCGCTCCAATCACCACCAGCCGCACGCCTTGCAGTCGCCGGGCCACCCGCGCCGCCGCCAGCACAAAAGCCGCCAATGGCCCCTTGGCGTCCACCGCCCCACGGCCGTAGAGCACGCCGTCCTGAAGCCGG